>CALELC010000447.1 GCA_937904535.1 uncultured Planctomycetaceae bacterium | reverse complement strand
CCAGCAGTATTGCGTGGCGATCGCTGGCGGTGACATTTCGGTTTACGACGGACCGCTTTCCATTAGCATCACTTTGCTTGGGAGCGTTCCCAGGGGCGGAGCCTGGCTGCGAAGCGGAGCTCAGGAAGGGGACGCCCTCGTCGTGAGTGGCAGTCTGGGCGGCAGCCTGCTGAAACGACACCTGCGTCCCCACCCGCGGCTCGACCTGGCAAAGGAACTGCGCGGACTGGTCGAGGTACACGCCGCGATGGACATCAGTGACGGGTTTTCGCTCGACCTGGACCGGCTGTGCGCTGCCAGTGGCGTGGGCGCCGAGATTGAAACGTCAAACATTCCTATTCACGCTGACGCGATCGCGCGAGCCGAACAAACCGGGCGTCGGCCGCTCGAGCACGCGTTGGGCGACGGTGAGGATTTTGAGCTGATTCTGGCGATGGACGCGGAGGACTGGACGCGGCTCAGCCAAGCACGGCCCGATCTAGGTTTGACCCGCGTGGGATCCTTTATCGGTCGCACCGGACTTTGGAACCGTGGCGAACGAGGCCTACAGCGGATGCTCGCCAGCGGATTCATTCACGGCCAGCGCCGCGATGGGACCAGCGATCACGCACCAGCAGCAGCCGGCAAAAAGGGGACACCCTTGCAAGATCATAAGGGGGCACCCTCGTGAGCGGTGAGTCCGGCGTGGTGGTGTTCCGCAACGTCGACCTGCCCCGCCTCCGCCGGTTGGCGGAACTGCTGCATGAGCATTTGCCCTCTCAGGTCGTGATCGCGCTGGAGGGCACGCTCGGAGCCGGTAAAACAAGGTTCGTTCAGGAACTCGCCGGGGCTGCGGAGATCGATCCTGCCGACGTCACGAGCCCGACGTTTACACTGGTGCAACACTATCAGGGCAGCCGTACGCTCCACCACATCGATGCTTACCGCCTCGCTGACGAAGACGAGTTCATCGAACTGGGCGGCGAAGAACTTTTTGAAGACGATGCCTGGGTGTTGGTGGAATGGCCTCAACGCATCGCTGCTTCCCTTCCCAACCGAACCTTGTTCCTCGAAATCGAAATCGACGCTCCTGCGGGCGCCGCGGAGCACCCGGACGCCGATCTGCCTGCGAGCACGCGAACGCTCCGCGGTCACAGTCGTGATCCCGAGTTGAGAGCGGCTTTGCTCGCAATCGAGCGACAGTGGGTAGCGTCCGGTGGAGCCGACCGATGAGTGCCCGTCAGACGCAAACGATGCAGGAGGAATGGGCAACCGCACAGCAGATCGCCAGGATGTTTTTGCCCGCCGCCGGCGTGGTCTCGCTGCAGCGGATCGGCGGTGGACTCAGCGGAGCCGCCGTGTTTGCCTGCCAGGCCGACGATGAATCCTATGCGCTGAAACGCTGGCCGGCGGGCACAACGGCAACCCGTGTCGATGAAGTGCACGAGGTGTTGCTGCAGTCGCGGCGAACGTTGTCGATCGTTCCAGAACTGATTCGCTCACCGTTGGGCGCGACGCGGCTGGGCTGGGAGTCATCTCACTATGAGCTGACGCGGTGGATGCCTGGCGAACCAATGGGTGGCGGGCACCGTTGGGACGGCGCTCATGACGACCCAGCGGAGGTGCTCTCAGCGGTGGCAGCGGGAGCGGAAGCCATCGCCCAGTTCCACGAGTCGGTACGGCGGTTTGGTAGCGGCTGCGCACCGGCGCCGGCAGTGTTGCGGCGGCTCGGCCGAATCGAACAACTCCAGAAGGAATTGCCGCAGGCACTGGTGCGACGAGAGCGGCTGACGGGTCCACTTCGCGCCGCTGCCGATTGGCTGCGCTCGGAGGGCCAGCAGCGACTAACGTGCAGCTACGATCGTCTCGGCCAGCGAGCCTGTGATTTGGTATCCAGTCAAGTCGTGCTGCGCGATGTTCACCGTGAGCATGTGCTGTTCTGCGAGCGACGTGTCAGCGGGCTGGTTGACTTTGATGCGTTGGGGTGTGACACGGTCGCCACGGATATTGCTCGTTGGCTGTCGGGATTCGTCGTTCCAGGTCTTGAGCTGAGCGCAGTATGGGATGCGGCTTTGACTGGATACATGCAGGTTTTGCCGCTATCGGGTTGCGAACAGGACCTGGTACGGGTTATCTCTGAGGTCTCCGACGTCATCTCACTGGCAAATTGGGTAGTTTGGATTGCACTGGAGCAGCGTGATTTTTCGGCCTCACCGGATTTAGTTGATCGGCGCGTTACTGAGTTGTTGCGTAGAATGTTGGCCTACACGGACATCAAGGGCGCGACGTAATCTTGGCCTGATGATCAACTGTCGAAGGCGGCGGTTAAACAGCGGGCCTTTCCCACCCCATCACGGAACTCGATTCCCGGCTTCACTGATCGGGTAACCAGAATGAACATGGAACTGAGACAGCTGGTTTCGCGCGGCGTTTCATGGGTGCTTGCGCTGGTAGTGGTGTGCGCCCTGGGCGGACCAAGTGCCGCGCAGTCGGGCCTCGGGGACGAACTCGGTGTGTTTCCTTCGATCTCGCTAGGAGATCTTGGGAACACGCCAAGCGAGCCGGCCGAGATGCAGGCGACGTATGTTCCTGGTGAAGCGGGCAAGGCAACGCTCAAGGTGACTGCGACCATGCAGCCCAACTGGCATGTTTACTCGATCACGCAAGCGGCCGGCGGACCGACACCGACGAAGATTACTGTCACCGGTCCGGCCGGGGTCAAAGTACTCGGTGATTTCAAACCCGATGCCGCACCGAAAAAGGGAACACACGAGGCCTGGCCGGGGCTAACGATTGAGGAACATTACAACCGAGTGGTCTGGTCCGCGCCGGTATCGGTACCGGCGGATTTTAGCGGTGAAATCGAAGTCACGGTCGCTGCCCTGGTGTGCAAGACCGATGGCTCCTGCATCCCTTTCAATGAAAAATTGAAGGCTGGGGCGACCCGTGGGAGCGAAGGAACTGCCAACTCCAGTACATCGGGCGAGACAGCAGTTCCGCCCGGATTTCGCAATGACAAATCGGTCGTCCAGTGGAGTGGCGAAGTTGTACCGGCGACTACAGCACCGGGTACACACGCTACGCTGCGGCTGACAGCGAAACCGGACGCCACCTATCACGTCTACGCCGCCGCGGTTGATGACACCGCCAGCCGCACCAATATTGTGATTACCGACAAGAGCGGACTGAAGCTGGGAATGCCGCAGCCGCAGAGCAATGTGATCGTCAAGACTTTGCTACCGACGCTGCCACCGGTGCATTATCACGAGGGCGAAGTCACGTGGTCGATTCCGATCGAAATCGGCAAGGACGT
>CALELC010000446.1 GCA_937904535.1 uncultured Planctomycetaceae bacterium | reverse complement strand
TGGCGACGTTCAACGTGCTCTGCAATGACACCCCCACGGCCTCGGGGCAGACGATTTCCGTCACCGCCGTCGGCACGCCGAGCCAAGGCGGAACGGTCGAGATCGGCGCGAATGGCCAGTCGATCCGCTACCGGCCGAAGGCGAACTTCGTCGGCACCGAGACGGTGACCTACACGATCACCGACACCAGCGGCGGAACCGCCACGGCGACCGTGACGTTTACGGTGACGGCCGTGAATGACGCGCCGCCCGCGGCCGACATCACCCGCGACTTTTTCCGCGGCAATACCAACACCGTGGTGGCGACGCTGCCCGATTATGGCACCAACGTTGATGGCAACGAGACGTTGACCGTGTCGCTGGTCGGGAACTCATCGGCGGGTGGAACGTTCACCGTCGACGGCACCAGCATTCGCTACACGCCGCCGTCGGCGAACTTCACCGGCACCGACAAGATCACCTACCGCACGACCGATGCGGGAGGACTGTCATCGACCGGCACGATCACGCTCAACGTGCTCGCATCGATGGCGACGACCTACAAGCTGACGCTCAATACCACCGGGCGTCCGGCGAAGCTCAATGGCACCTTCAACGCCACCCTGACCGGTACCACATCCACTGGCCAGTCCGTCAATCGCACTGTCGCGCTCAATGGCACCGGCAATGTGATCAATGTTTCCGACATCGCTGCCGGGACATACCAGTTGGAGGTACCTGCGGTGCCGTTCCTGACCGGCATGGAGCAGCCCCAGAAGCTGACCTTCACTGCCGAGGCGGCGGGCGGCGAGAAGACCGGCAGCATCAACATCGGCACCTTGCATGCGAGCTACTTGAAGCTGGATGACTTCTTCAGTTCAGCCTCACGCAACAATCTGTTCGCTGTGGTGAAGCCGGGCAGCGACTCGCTGTTGACCCTTGGCCAGGACCGCACCACGCTCGTGCTGTCGCCGACGGTTAACCTGAGTGCCAATGGTTCGACATTGACGATCCGCGGCACCTCAGCACAAAACGCGGCCACTCAGGCAACTCTGCCGATGACCGATGCTCGCGTCGAAACACGTGCGACCAGCGGTGATCTGCAGTTGGTGAAGATCAACCTCGCCGGAGTCACATTCGCCGCTCCGCCCGCATCGTCCAGCACTCAGGCGGCTGACGAATCGGCTGCGTCCGCGCAGTCGACCGAGGCCGACGATTCGACATCGCAGGCCGAAGGCGAATCGTTTGCTGCGGCGAGCTCATTCGCACCGCCGGCTGATGGTGAAGGCGAACAGCAGGACGAAGCCAGCGATCCGCAAGCGGCGGCGTCGGTTGCGGCCACTGACGAGAGCGACTCGAGCAGCAGCTTTGCCAGCGACTCGGTGCATGCTGATGAATCTGACCCTGCATCCCGTGCGGCGATGCAGGCGGATTCGCTCACCGAGGACAACGACGACGGACTGTCACCTGACGCTGTCGACGCCGCGTTGTCGTCGCTGTAGCGGGTGGCCGCGAAGAGGGCGTTTGCTAGTGTTTGCAAGTGCGATGGCTGGCACCCTGATTCGCACCGGAACGCGAGTGTCCGTAGCGGCGGAGCAGCGAAAGAAAGTAGCCCAGGGTAACGCCAGGCGAGCCCGAAGCGAGCCTGCCGTAACCCTGGGACGATAGGCTGCCCCCATCAAGTCTCTGTCGGACACGCGTGGAAACGCATTGCTGGTTCGGGCGGCGACGCTGCCCGAACCAGCAGACAGAGACAAGCCTTACTCTCCGAGCGGAATCGCGGTCGTCAGCAGCCGCCAGCGTTTGAGGTAGCCGATCAGATCACGCATCGCCTCGGGAGAAAGCTGGTTCTCGAACCCTTCAGGCATCATCGAAACGCCGGTCGCCCGTAGCTGCTCGAGTTGAGATCGCGGGATCGTCCGCCGCACGTTGTCTTGCAATCGCAACGTGACCGATTGCTGGTTGCTGTCTTCGAGCAGCCCTTCGATCACTTGCCCGTCGTCGGTCAGCGCCAGATAACGGTAGTAGTTGGCGTCGATCGCGGCATTGGGGTCGAGGATCGCCAACAGGAGTTGCTCAGGCGACTGGGTGCGGAGGTCGGAAATATCCGGTCCGACCGCAAAACCTTGGTCGTCGATCCGGTGGCAGCCCGAGCAGTGCTGCACGAACAGCTTGCGGCCGGCCTGCAGATCGGGCGAGCCCGCCAGCGTCTGCCGGTAGCGGTCCAGCAACTGAACGCGGTTTTCGCTGCTGCGGCCCGCGCGCAGCGACTTCACACGGCTGGCGATTGCCGGATCGGGATGCCCTTGCAATCGCTGCAGTGATGCCGGGTCGATTAAGCCCCACGGAACTTCTTCCTTGGCCAACGCTTCCACCAATGCCGCTGTCCATTTTGCGTTGCCGATCAGCATTGCCACCGTGGCCGCTGCGGCACGCGGTGGCAATTCGACCACGCGGTTGACCAGCACCGTGGCCAGGGCCGGTTCGTCAAAATGACGAGCGACTTGCATCGCCTCGAGGTACAACTCTTCGCTCTCGTGTTCGATGAGCGTGCTGCACAAGGCCAGCGTTTCGGGCGATCGATCCAGCCCCACGCGTTTGAATGATGCCAAGCGTTCACTCAGCGGTTGATCGGAGTCGCCGACGATGCTGCGATCACGCTGCAACCGTTCCTGTAGCCGTTGCTGCAGCGGTGCGGGGAGCTCGCCGGTCACGCTGGACCAAGGTCGGCCGCGTTGCGCCAGCCCTGCCGCGAACTCATTGAGCAATAGTCCGCGGCCGGAATCGACCTGCTGCAAGTCGGCACCGTCGAGCAGCCATTTCAGCGTTTCCGCCGAGCCCGACCAACCGAGCCGCCGGACCAGTGGCAGCAGCGCCGCCGGCTCCCCCTCGGCCGCTGGTTGTTCGCTGTTCGGGGCTAGCAGTCGCTGGACCACCGCAGTGGCTGCATCGGCATGCACCAGTGACAAAGCACGTGCGATCCACTGGCGATCGGTGGCGGAGTCGGCATCACTGCGCCGAGCCGCGGTTACCAAAAGTTCCACCTCTGCCGGCTCAGCCTGCGGCGCGAACTCGAGCAACCACTGATAACGGACACGCGGATCGCTGTCACGGGCTAAGCGAGTGATCGCTGCTTGAAGATCGGCCGAGTCGCCGCGGCTGCGAGCGAGCAAACGCACGACTTGGCAACGCACATCGGCATCGCGGTGCGCGGCAGCACGCACGAGTGCGGCCGCAGGCAAACGATCCACGGATTGCAGCAGCCACAGCGCTCGCGAGACCGCACGGCCGGGCTCGGCCTCGGTCGCGGCG
>CALELC010000445.1 GCA_937904535.1 uncultured Planctomycetaceae bacterium | reverse complement strand
CAAGCGTCACAGCGGCCGATTGTAGCTGCTCATTTCAACGGCAGGCACAGGGTTCTACGGCAGACACTGGAACTTCAGTAGGCTGACGTCTGAACGCCAGCGGTGGACTGTGCCTGCGGCTCGGGAAAGATCACTGCTCGGCCAAATCGAGCTCCCTCTACTCGACGATTCGCAATCCGATCGCATCGTCGAGCAAGAACTCGATCTTGGCGGAGTGGACATCGTAAATCGCCCCCACCAGGGCGATCCGTCCCTCGTCGACAAGCCGCTTGATCGTGCGGCTTTCGACGAGAATGTCCTGCAACACGCGTCCCACATTGGCTTTGGCGATTTGGTCCGCAAAACGCTTGATCTCGTCATCCGAGGCCGATTGCATCCGTTCCCACTGCTCGCGTGGGATCGACTTTTTGATCTGGTCGACAATCGGTCCCAGGTTTTGGCATCCAGTGGTCTGCTCGTAGTCCTGCAGTGCATAGGCTAGCCGCACGGCCGCGTTAACCGCTCCGCAACTGGTGTGTCCCATCACCAGCACCAACTTGGCACCCGCCACAGCGGTGCTGTATTCCATGCTGCCGAGCAAGCTCGGTGCGACCACATTGCCAGCGACGCGAACGCTGAACACATCGCCCAGCCCGAGGTCAAAGATGATCTCGACCGGATTGCGGGAGTCGATGCAACTGAGCACCACCGCCAGCGGAAATTGACCGATCGACGAACCTTGAATCTGCGCTTGCAAATCACGTGGGAGCCGTCGCCCCGTCCGAAACCGCTCGTTGCCTTCTTGCAGGATCTTGAGCACCTGCTCCGGCGTGATTTCGCTCTGCAATTCGCGCGATGAATAGTCGACGAACTGCAGCTCATCTTCTAACTCATAAGCATCCGCAAACCCACGCAGACTAACCTTAATATCACGCCGCGGCGCCGTGATGTCACGGAAATCTTTGATCATCGTCAAGATATCCGAGTCGATGTAGTCGGTATTGGTCGCGTCGAGCAACACATGCGTGCCGCGAGGCAACTCCGACAACGTCTTATCGATTACACCGGCGCTCAGAAAACTGACCTGAGGGGCCAGTTCAATATGAAAGACTTCTTCATTGAGGTGCTTTTCCACAATCCTCCGCAGCGGACGACGCATGTTGTCGCGGAGAATGAAGGCGATACTGACGCCCAGTCCGATCAACACCCCATACAGCAAATCCGTCAGCACGATCGCGACGAGCGTGATCACGAACGGCGCAAATTGGCTACGGCCGCTTTCCCACATCCGGCGGAACAGCGCTGGATTTGCGAGCTTGACTCCGGTGACCAACAAGATCGCTGCGAGGGCCGCAATCGGAATCCGATTCAGCACCATCGGCAGCAGGAGCACAAACAACAGGAAGAACAGCCCGTGGAAAATCGTGGAGCGTTTGGTCTGCCCGGCGGAGCGGATGTTTACCGAGCTGTGGATCACCAGCGCCGACATCGGCAGACCGCCCAATAAGCCACAGGTCGCATTCCCGATTCCCTGGGCGATCAGCTCACGGTTCACCGGCGACCGCCGCCGCTGAGCGTCGAGGTGATCGATCGCTTGCAGGTTCAGCATCGTCTCCAACGACGCCACCAGCGCCAGAATCACAGCCGATTGATACACCGTGCGTTCGCTCAGAAATGACCAATCTGGAAACGCAAACAGCGGTTGCTCGCCCCCGAAGGCTGAAAACAGTGGCACTTGCAACAGGTTTTGAGGACTGAGTTCCCAGGCGCCCCCGAGACGCTGAAAGAGCAGGTGCAAGCCCGCACCGAGCAGCAGCACGAGTAACGCGCCCGGTAGAAATCCGATCCGCCCAGGTTGCCTGCGATCACAAAACAACAGCAATCCAACCGACAACACCCCGATCACGGTCGGCCCGATATGCATGTCTCGGGTCATGGCCAAAAGCTCGCTGAAAGTCGTTTGACGGTCCGGCTGCCAAAACGACATCTGACCCTCGGGATTGGTGTCGTGCCCGATCAGGTGCGGCAACTGTTTGAGGATCAAGATGATCCCAACCGCGGCTAACAGGCCACGCACGACATCCTGGGGAATAAATGACGCGAGAAACCCCACCCGCGCGAGACCGAGTCCGATTTGCAGCAGGCCAGCGATGACCAACGACACGAGGAATGCTTCAAAGGTCGGCAGCAGCGCAAACTGCGCGATCATCGTTCCGATCAGGCCGGGCGAAGGCCCACTGACACTGGTCTGCGAGCCGCTCAGCAGCCCCACCACCATCCCACCGATAATGCCAGCCAGGATTCCCGAGGCGAGCGGCGCGTTGACCGACTGCGCAATCCCAAGACTCGTGGGGACCGCGATCAAAAACACAACGAACCCCGTCAGCAGGTCCGTGCCGATCGCTTGCCGTTGGAACAGGGAGGGATTGTGCATCGGATGGTCTGCGTGACGGTGAGGTAGCAGCTGGTTTGTTCTGCAGAGCCGGTGGCCCCATTGAAACCCTCGGCAGCCCCGCTAACTGGCAGCCCCGCAGAATCATTTGCCCGCGGGGGTTAGCCGGCGGATGGATTGGTTCCGAGCGCCACGAGTTGCTGCCGCGTCAACTCGGTGATTCCCAGTCGCGCCAGCCGCAGCAATTCCTGTAGCTCGGCCTCGTCAAAAGTCGCTTCTTCGCCGGTCCCCTGGATCTCGACAAAGCGGCCTGAACCGGTCATCACCACGTTCATGTCCACATCAGCGCGACTATCCAGGGCGTAGTCCAGATCGAGGAAAGTCTGCCCGTCGATCACGCCGACGCTGACCGCCGCCACGCTGTCGCGTAACGGCCCAGAACCGATGACGGCGTCGGGGAAAGCTGAGGCAATCGCATCCGCTAAGGCAATGAACCCGCCAGTGATCGCGGCTGTCCGCGTTCCGCCGTCCGCTTGCAACACATCGCAATCGACCGTGATGCTGCGCTCGCCCAGTGCCTCCAGATCCACCACTGCGCGCATGCTGCGCCCGATCAACCGTTGGATCTCGGTTGTCCGGCCATCGACTTTACCGGAGCGTTCTCGCACTTTTCGCGGCTGGGTACTGTGAGGCAGCATGTTGTACTCGGCCGTGACCCACCCCTTGCCTCGCCCGGTCATCCAGGGAGGCACCCCTTCTTGGATTGATGCCGTGCAAAGGACGACGGTTTCGCCGCAACGGTACAGCACACTGCCGGGGGAGCTGGCCAGATAGTGACGCACGATTTCGATCGGGCGCAATTGGTCGGCAGGACGCATAGGAAAGCGGTATTCTGGGGAAATCTGGGGCGAGAATGCGAACGAGTCTCTGTTGAGCCAGCAACGCCGCCGGTACGCTGAACCGAGTGCTGTTACGGCCAACCTTCGACGTCGCAGCGGCCCAGTCTAAGCGAAGCCGTGACCGCCGAAAGGGGACGGAACCACGGCTGGCCATCCGACTAGCGGTCAAAAAAGATGGTGCGGTGGTAGCGATTGTGACGATTCAATCACCTGGTCGGCGTTGCCTCCCAACGACGCCAATCGATGACCTCAGATCGATCTCTCTCCCGAATGCCTGAGTCGGATGGCGGTTTCATTCAAGATTTTTTTTGGCGATCGCAAAGTGGTACGCGGATTGCGCATCGGCAGCCGACTTGATAAATACCGCCTAGTCAAAAAACTTGGCTATGGCGGGTTTGCAACCGTCTATTCGGCACTCGACCAGATCGAGAATCGTCAGGTCGCGATCAAGGTACCGGAGGAAAATTTCGTCGCTGATGCCGGATCGCTCGAAGATCTGCAGCGCGAGGTGCGGATCATGGCCAAACTCGAACACGATCACATCGTCCCGCTGAAGGACGCTCGGTTCATCGATGGTCGCTTCGTGATGGTGTTTCCGCTCGGCCAAGAATCACTTGCGTCGCGAATGCAGCGTCGCCTGGCGCGGCAGACCGCAATCGATTTTGTGCACCAAATGGTCGCTTCTGTCGCTTTCGCTCACAGCAACAAGGTGCTGCACCGCGACGTGAAGCCAGAAAACTTCATTCTGTATCCCAACAATCAGTTGAAGCTGACCGACTTTGGCCTCGCTCGTGTCCAGTCGGGGCGGTTCAATCACTCCGCCAGTGGCACGCTCGCCTACATGGCGCCTGAACAGGCGATGGGCCGACCGACGTTTCGTTCGGACGTGTTCAGCCTGGGGCTGGTGATCTACCGGATGTTTTCCGGCCAACTCCCGGAATATCCGTTTGAATGGCCGCTGCCGGGTGCTACCCGAGCCCGCCGCGTGCTCTCGTCCGAGTTTTTGGATCTGATTCGCAAAGCGATCGACCCGGTACCGTCCAAACGATTTCGCGATGCGGTAGCGATGCACAACGCGTTGGCGCAAATCCGCCAACCCCTCAAAACGGCTCGCCGCAAGGCGGCCGCTTCAGCCACTCGCCGCAGCACGCGGCAACGCAAAGCAGCGTAGAACAGGAACCGACTGACGAATGCCTCGAAATTACTGGTTGATGAAGAGCGAGCCGACGACGTTCTCGATCGATGACCTTGCCGCTGCGCCCAATCAAACCACCTGCTGGGAAGGCGTCCGCAACTATCAAGCCCGCAACCTCCTCCGCGATGAAATCCAGATCGACGACCGCGTGCTGTTCTATCACAGCGCCTGCGCCGAACCGGCATGCGTCGGAGTTGCCAAGGTGGTCCGCGAAGGCTACCCCGACCACCACGCTTGGGATCCGCAACATCACTACTACGATCCCAAGAGCTCGCCTGAGAACCCCATCTGGTACATGGTCGACATCCAGCTGGTCCAGCAATTCAAAGTACCGGTGACGCTGGCCGAACTGCGGAAGCAACCGCAGTTCGAGACGATGCAGGTGTTACGGAAAGGCAACCGCTTGAGCGTCCAACCGGTGACGAAGCAGGAGTTCGACGCAGTCGTCAAACTCGGCAAAGGCTAGCACCGGCCCAGGGCACACGGTCCAGCCGCCGCCCCCTGAAACCTCTGAAGGCGATGGCTCGGACGCGCCCCATCGCCGCGCGGCCAGAGCTGCTCGGCCGACTAAGCGGGATAGGTCGGCATCGGCGTCGGCTTGTCAAAATCGGTTTCGCCGATGAACAGGCTGCCCGCCGCCGGACAGGCCTGCAGTGCGTCCTCCGACATGTTTTCCGCGGCAGTCGTGATCACCAGTACCACACGACCGTCGTGAGCAATCAAGTTTGGACAGGTGTTCTGCGGCGAGCCTGGGGTGCGCCATACCGTCTTCAAACTACCGTCGCGCAGGTCATAGTGCCGTGTTTCCCCATCACCCGGTCCGCCGGGAAGGAACATCGACACGATCAGGCCCTGTCCATCGGGCGTCAAAATCGCTCCGTCCGGCACCGCGGGGTCGGCGGTCAAATCGAGTAACACGCGGCGCTCGCCAAGTTTTCCAGCGGCAATATCGAGGTCGTAGGCTGCCACTTGGCGGGTCGGAGAGTCGATATCGACCAATTCCAAGCCTCGCTCGGTCGGCCGAATCGCCTTCCCGTTGCTGCAAATCTGGTCATCACGGAGCCGGATCAACTGCTTGTCAGCTCCGCGATAAAGGTACAGCCCCGCCTTCTTGGTTTTGAACTCCAAGTCTTTTGTGCCGAAGATCAGGTTGTCTTCCCAGATCAGCCCGTCGTTGATGATCGTGTTTTCGACATCTTCGTCGACGCCGCGGCAAAACACTTCCCAAGCGCCGGTCTGGGGAGTGAACCGTCCGAGCGAGCGTTCCAGTCCAACCACAAACGTTAGTCCGTCGTCGCAGGCAAACGCAAAACCGGGCCGCCCAGGCAGCTCAAACGATTGGTTCTTGGTTGCGGCGTGATCGGCGCCACCGATCGTAAGCAGATTGAGCGAACCGGACTTCGCCTGAATGCCGTGCTGGATTGCGACCCAACTGAACTCGCTGCTCCGCAGCGTCGGATAGGGTCCTTCCGGCAGAAACCGCAGTGCATCCGAATCAGGACAAAACAGACGCTCGGCAATGCGGATTTCGGTCATAGCAAGCAGATCAATCTCAAGGGTGCGAGGCGGGACTCCACAAGTCGCCCGAATCAGCCGGTTTTAGGCCGTACAACGTTTTTAGCCAAGCCGAGCTTCTCGAGCATCGCGATCACCCACCACGACATATCGAGTTCCCACCAGCGATGCCCGTGCCGTGCGGCGCGAGGCTGAGCGTGGTGGTTGTTGTGCCAACCTTCGCCGTGAGTCAACAGCGCCACCAACCAGTTGTTGCGGCTGTTGTCACGGGTGTCGTAATTGCGATAGCCCGAAACGTGGGTCAGCGAATTGACCGCCCAGGTGCCGTGCAGCACGAACACCGTTCGCGCCGCGACCGCCCACACATACCAACTGGCTGCATAACGGATCGCTTCAGACATTCCGCCCGAAACCAAGTAGCCGTACACGCCGCCGGCCAGCGTGATCAGCAGTGCATGGGCGACGAACACAAAAAAC
>CALELC010000444.1 GCA_937904535.1 uncultured Planctomycetaceae bacterium | reverse complement strand
AGCACGGCGATTTCATGATCCGCAACATCGTTCATTATTCTGGTCAGGTTCAAGGCGTCGGTTTTCGCATGCGGGTGCAGCGTTTGGCGATCGGGTATCGCGTGACTGGCTACGTGATGAACCTGGCTGATGGTCGCGTGCGGTTGGTAGCCGAGGGCGAGCCTGCTGAAGTGCGAGGTTTGATCGACGAGGTCAGCCAGCAGTTGGCGGAACACATCGAGCACGCGGAGGTTAGTTCAGCGGCCGCTACAGGTGAGTTTGGCGATTTCAGGATCCGGTACTAATTGCTTGCCGGTCTCTTTTCCGCGTGCGGTGACTTGCAGCCTGCCGGAGATGCTATAAATGCCGGCCCGCCCGCCTCGTTTCATCTGAGCCCGCCGATGCGAAACCCGTACCCGTCGACGTCGCAGTCCGAGCCCTTAGCGGCAGCCCCAGCACAATCGGCCGAGGCGATTGGTCAGCGACGGCGAGTCATTTTCGCACTCGCTGCCACCACGTCGTTTCTGCTGTACCTGCACCGCTACACCTGGAACCTGGTGCGGCCGGAACTCGAGACGACCTATGGGCTAAGCAACACGCAGCTCGAAGCCCTTGGCTCTGCGTTCTTCTTTCCCTATGCGTTGGGTCAGGTCCCTGGCGGGATCCTGTGTGACCTGTTCGGCCCGCACCTGTTTCTGGTTGCGATCATTCTGGTTTGGTCGCTGTTGCTGCCGCTGCATGGCTGGGTCAGCAACTTCTGGGGACTGTTGGCGGTGCGCGGTGGATTTGGGTTTGCGCAAGCGGGTTGTTATCCGGCGCTCACTCAGGTCACCCGGGCATGGTTTCCGCTGCGGCGGCGCACGCAAGTCCAAGGCTGGATCGCCAGCGCCTTTGGACGCGGCGGCGGCGCGATGGCGTCGATCGTCATGGGAACGCTGCTGATGGGCTATGGGGGGCTCGACTGGATCCAGGCGTTGATCGTACTTTCCTTGGTCGGCGTGTTGTTCGGGTTTCTATTTTTACTCGCATTTCACGACGCCCCCAAGGAAGCGACGACCGAGTTCGAAGGAAATCCCATCACCGCTGAGGAGACGGCTCAGACCGCGGATTCTGAAGCACAAGCGGTCACGACTGCGCCGCGAGTGTTGCCCTTCAAAGTGGCGCTGCGAAATCGCAGTTATGTGATTCTGCTGATTCAACAGTTTTTAAATGCTGGCTCGGACGTTGTGTTTGTATTGATCTTGGGAAGTTATTTGAAATCGCTTGGAGCTGACAGCGGTGGGCAGTTGGGAATCTTAGTTAGCTTGCCGTTGCTGGGTGGGGCGCTGGGAGGCATCTTTGGCGGCTATGCCAACGACTGGGCAATCCAGCGTTTTAGCAGTCGCCGTTGGTCGCGTTCGGCGGTGGCAGGACTTGGGCTGGCCCTTGGCGGCGTGCTGGTGCTGCTTTCGGTAGCGGCGACGGAACCCCTGACCGTTGCGATTGGATTAATGCTCGCGCGATTCTTCACCGATTGGAATCAACCAACGGTGTGGGGTACCTGCACCGACTTGGGCGGAAAGTTCACGGCGACGGTTTTTGGCTTGAACAATATGACCGGCAACATGGGAGCGTTTCTTACGCCTTTTGCCGTCGGCATGTTGTTGGACTATTTCAGTGTGATCGAACTGATCGACGGGGTTTCGGTTCGACATACCGACTATGTCCCCGCATTTATGATGTGTGCCACGATGATGTGGGCCGCCGCCGCTTGTTGGTTAATGATTGATTGCACCCAAACCATTGTTCCGGAAACCGAAGCAACATGAAGCGACTGATCTTTGACGCACACCTCGATTTGGCCTGGAACGCAGCTTCGTTTGACCGGGATCTGACTCGTTCCCTGGCCGAGGTGCGGGCGACCGAAGCGGCGATGGACGATATTCGGGCGCGCGGCCGGGCGACCGTCACCTTTCCGGAGATGCGCACAGCGGGCATCGCAGTGTGCATCGCAACGCTGCTGGCGCGGAGCGGCCCCGAGCACCAACGGCAGCACGCCTATCGCCGCATCGATCTCGACTACCCGACCCGTCTCGGTTGTTATGCCGCCGCCTACGGTCAACTAGCGTGCTATCGCTATTGGGAATCGATCGGCGAAATCCGAATGCTGCGAACGAAAGAGGACTTGCGGGAACACTCTGAACTCTGGCTGGGAGCCGCGGACCATCAGTCCTTACCGATCGGCGTGATTCTGTCGATGGAAGGTGCCGATCCCGTTCTCAGCCCGGATACGCTGGATGAGTGGTGGCAGATCGGCCTACGAGCAATCGAACCGGCGCACTACGCCCGCAGCCATTATGCCAGTGGCACCGGCACCGCAGGCCCGCTGACGCCCGCCGGCTTCCAGCTCCTGGAACAGATGCAGCGTGTCGGCATTGCACTGGATGTGACGCATCTGAGTGACGAGAGTTTAGCGCAAGCGCTCGATCATTACGACGGACCGGTGTGGGCGAGCCATCACAATTGCCGCAGTCTGGTCCCCGGCGATCGCCAATTGACCGATGAGCAGATTCGCCAGTTGATCGCCCGCGATGCTGTGATCGGTTTGGCACTCGACGCTTGGATGCTGCTGCCCGGCTGGGTCCGCGGTCAGTCCAACCCTGCTGACGTCTCAATGAGCGACGCAGCCAATCATATCGATCATATTTGTCAAATCGCTGGCAACACCCGCCACGCCGGCATCGGCAGCGACCTCGATGGCGGCTTTGGCACCGAGCAGACACCGGGAGATCTCGATACGATCGCTGATTTACATCTGTTGGTCGAAATCCTGTCGCAGCGCGGTTATAGCGACAACGACATCGATGCGATTTTCATTGGCAACTGGATGCGACGCTTAGAATCTGCGTTGCCATCACGCCCGTCCTAGCCAAGCGATTCCATCATAAGCTCTTCGCTCCATCACCACGCGGGCACTCGAAGTCGCCCGCATGTTCAACGGCTGCCTGTGCCCTTCAAGTTTCCCCCCAGCCAGACGCTCACGCGAACCGGCAGCTGGACATGTCCGAAGGGTTAAACATGAGCGAACGTCAGCGAATCAGTCGCAAGATAAACGGATAGCGGTAGACCACTCCCTGATTGGCCTTCACCGCTGCGTACACCGTCATCACCAACGCGTACACGGCAAGCAGCGGCGCGAGGACAATCCCGATCACCGTGCAAAGCGACGCGAGCACCACCAAAGCCGCCAGCAGCACATTGATCTGGAAATTGAGCGACTCTTTCCCTTGGTCGTCGACAAACGGCAACTCGTCTTTCTTGAGCACCCAAACAATCACGGGGCCGATCACGTTCCCGAACGGAATCACATAACCACTCAGTGCTGAAAGGTGCGCGAGCATCCCCCACAAACGATCATCGTTGCTGAGTTGATAGTCGATGTCGCCCAACGGAGGAGGACCGGCATAAGGATTGCCCGAGGCATAAGGATTGCCCGAGTAGTTGCCCTCGAGGTCGTTGGGTGGCGGAGTGTAGCTCATCGATGCAAAGCCCTCACGGATGTTGAAGAGAACGAACTCACGGAACAAGACAAGCTTGAATCGAGCTGCCAACCGCCCGCTCGCACTTAGCCGAGCGCAGCTCAGTGGCGGTGGTGCCAAGCCGGATCATCGTAACGCTGCTGCTTGAGCCGGGCGGTAATTTCCTGGGGCCAGAATTCTGTCCGGTCCAGGGCGCGAAATTCAGACGCCATGTCGTCGGCTAATTTCGCAGGGTCGATCGGCAAGTTGGTGATGAAATCGGCATGCCGTCGCCCCTGTCGGTAATCGGGCTGGCGCGGCGGCGTCGCCAGGCAGCGATCGATTTGATCCAGATCCGCCGCGTGCAGAATCGTGCCGTGATAGAGCAGATGGTCGCGGGCCACCCGCAGACTGTTGCCGGAAAACTTTCGCTCGCTGATCGTCAAGTCGCAAGTTCCCTGCCACTGGGCGCCCGGATATTGACGACTCACCGCCGCGAGCAGACGCGTTATCACCCAGTGGTGTGCCTGATCGACTTGTCGCAACTCGGGCCGCTTTTGCAGACTCAGCACCACGGCATACATCAGGCAACCAGGACCGCCGACAATCGCCGCCCCGCCGCTGCAACGCCGCAGGATCGGAATCCCTTCACTCTGGCAATAGGCGAGGTTTACCTCGCCCGCGATCTTGGAGCCGCGGCCAATGACGACAGCGGGACGCTCGAGCGTCCAGAGTCGCAGGGTTTCGTCGCCGCCCCCACATTCAGCCTGTTCCAAAAGCGCCTCATCGAGGGCCAGATCGCTGGCGGGGTCACCCAATGAGAGGTCGAGCCGTTTCATCCAAGGGTCCTAACTGTCTGTTTCCTGAAGGCATCAGCTGCGACGGAAACGTGGCAAAAATGCATCGGTTGTAGCGACAAAAAAACAAGTGGGGAAAGCTGGTCAAGCCAGATCGGGTCGTTTCTGCCGAAGCCTGGCTTTTTTCGTTTTTTTGAGTAGTTTTACTCAAGCGACACCTTATTCTTGTTCCTGCGGACAAGGCCTTGGATCGCAATTTGCAAGCGGTAAGGCGAGTGATCACACTAGGTCACATGGATGACCCGACCCAGCGCCCCATTCGAGGACAGAATTAAACCCTCTGCCGAGTTTGACCTAAAGATGACTAAGCGACAAACCAATCGAACTGCGTGCGGTGATTCCCATCGGAACAGCAGCCATCCGGTGTGCTTTGAGCGCGTTGGCTCCAGCCTTCTGACCCGCCGAGCGGCCGCGAGATTGGCTTTGACAGCAGCGCTACGGAAGCCCGCGGCGCTGTTGCCAGCTGCGCTTGGTTTGGGATTGTCGCTGCCGCTGGGTCAGCTGGCCAGCGCTCAAGATGCCTGCTGCTTCACCCCTAGCTACCGGATGCAGTGCGAAACGGTCATGGAACCGCAAACCGTCCAGCGGTACCGAATCGCTTACGAAACCGAGACCGTGGAGGAAGAAGTCGTTTCCTACCGCCCGGTGCTCAAGACGCGAACCGAGGAACGCGAATACCGCGTCGCTCGCCCGGTCACGGAGACATCCTACCGCGAGGAACGCTACACGATTTACCGGCCGGTAACCGAGACGTCGTATCGCGACGAGCAGTACACGCAAACCCGCTACGTCACCGAGACCTCCGAGCGAGAGGAACAGGTGACGACGTACAAACCGGTGACCGAAACCCAGGTCTACCAGCAGCAATACACCGTCCAACGACCGGTGGTCGAAACCGAGTATCGCGAGCAGCAGTACCAGGTCCAGCGCCCGGTCGTGGAAACCCAATACCAGACGCAGCAGCAGATTGCTTACCGTCCGGTCACGACGGTGCAGAACCAAACGATTGATGCCGGCGGCTACGTTGCTCAACAGGTCGTTCAGCCCGGGCAGGTTGGTTACGGCCTGCAGTACATCCCTCGCGCCGTGCAGACCACCGGCCCACTAGGCATCTTCAGCGTCAACCGCGGCGCCACCTTCTGGGTGCCCCAGGTCACACCGCCGACGGTGCAGACGCAGATGGTCTACCGTCCCAACCTGATCAACCAACAAGTGGCGCAGACATCCTACGTGCCCGAAGTGCAGCAGCAGCAAGTGCCGGTGCAGGTGATGCGGATGCAGACCGAAACGGTCACCCAGCAGGTGCCGGTGCAGGTCACGCGGATGCAGTCGGAAGTCATCTCCAAGGAAGTTCCTGTGCAGACCACTCGGATGGTGCCGATGGTCGAAGTGCGGAAAATCCCCTACACCGTTCAGCGTCCGGTCACCGAAACGCTCACTCGCCGAATTCCCGTTCAGGAACAGAAGTGGGTCACCGAAGAACAGGTCCGCCGCGTGCCCGTCACCTCGACCCGCGTCGAATACGAAACGCGCCGCGAACCGGTGCAGATTCAGTACTACGAGCAGGAAAAGATCATTCAGAAGGTCCAGCGTCCGGTCACGCGCCAAATCTACGTGCCGTACACCGAAACGGTGATGGTGCCGCGGCAAGTGGTCCAGCGGGTCCCGCTGAGCTATTACGATCCGTTTGCTCCAGCAATCGTCAGCGGCTACTCGTCGCTGGTGAGTCCCGTGACATCTGCCCCGTCGACTTCAGCGCCAGTGGTCAGCGGCCGGCCGGCAACCAGTGAGTCGACCGACAACGGCTCGCAGGCCAGCGGTGACACTGCGGGTCGCTCGGTGTTGAAGAATGACAGCGCTTCAGCTGACGCTCAGCCGAAGCCGCGCGTCGGTGGAGTCGAGATCAGCAGCCCTTCGGACCGTAACTCGCAGGACAGTGAATCGGCACAGCCGAGTGAGCAGCAATCGGCCGATGAGCCGAGCGACCTGGACGAGCTGCAAGCACCGGTGCTGGATGCGAATGGCGCTTCGTACCGGATCCAGTACCGTCCGTTGTTGGCTCGCCAGCTGTAGAAGCTTGTAGGCATTGACGGAGAGTGAGGCACTCGCGGAGCGTGCGAGTGCTGCGTCGAGCGATGCTGATGGCAGGCTGAAGCGTCAGACCGGCAGGCTGAAGCCTGAACTCCAACGCAAGCTGAAGCCTGGACTCCAACGTGGGCTGATAGCTGGACTCCAACGCGGGCTGGGGCTTGATTTCAGCGCAGCCGAAACCGCCGCTGCGCTCTGCCGGTCCGCGGCCGCTTCGGGTAAAGTGCGCTTTCTTGAGAGCAATCGGCGCGGAGCCGTTGCCTGCACCGCCCTCTACCACTGGCCCGCTTGCGTTTTAGACGTCGAGGTCGTGCCAGCTTTCCATCAGCACTAGGTCGTCTTCGTGGCTCGTATCACGATCAGTCAACTGAGCGATAATCAGTTACTGGAGCAAGCATTTCAGGCCGTGGACAAGCAGTTGCGAGTCAACCGCCAAGGTGGCAAGTACGTGCTGCTGAAGCTTGCTGACCGTACCGGCACCATCTCGGCGATGATCTGGAACGCCGATGAGCGGACATTCGAGTCGTTCCAGCGGGGCGATTATGTGTTCTGCCGCGGGCGGACCCAAATCCACAACGGCAATCTGCAAATCATCGTCACCGACGTGAAACCACTGCGTCCAGACGAAGTAGACCTTGCCGACTTTGATCGCTTTGATTCCCAGCAGGCGGAAGTCTTGACGGCGCGACTGGGAGAGCTGCTCGGCGGCTTGACCAACGTCCACCTGCGGCGGCTGGGGCAGGTGTATTTGGGCGACGCCGAGTTCATGGCGCAGTTGAAAGTCGCCGCAGCGGCGGTAAGCAACCACCACGCCTATCCCGGCGGCTTGTTGCAGCACACGGTCGACCTGATGGAGTTGGCCCAGTGGGTCGGTCCGCGCTACGAGCAGATCGACACCGAGCTGTTGATGTTCGGCGCGTTTTTGCACGATCTAGGGAAGCTGCAGGAGCTCACCGCGGGCGGCGAGTCCACCTACACCGACCGGGGGCAATTGATCGGCCACCTGGTGCTCGGAGTGCAGATGCTCGGCGAACGCATCAGCAAGTTGGAAGCGGCCACGGGCGAGCCCTTCCCCACCGCGATCCGCATCCAACTGGAGCACTTGATTCTCAGCCACCATGGGATGCTGGAGTTCGGCAGCCCGAAAGTACCGCAAACCCTGGAAGCGATTGCTCTCCACCATCTCGATAATCTCGACGCCAAACTCTCAGCCACAATCTCGATCATTCAGACCGATGTCGGCGGCGACGAAAACTGGACCAATTATCATCCTGCGATGGGACGCAAGTTTTGGAAGCCCAAGAACTGAATCGCAGCTCGCTAACGACCGCTGCCCCTGCTGAGTCGGTGCACCAGCCTCCAGCCGCCTCAGCCGTTGTCTTGCTCTCCGGTGGCCTCGATAGCGCCACCTGCTTGGCGATCGCGCGAGCCGAGGGCTACGCGGTCCACGCCATTAGTTTCCGCTATGGCCAGCGGCATGAGTATGAACTAGACCGCGCCAAAGCGTTGGCCGAACAGTTCGGCGTAGCGTCGCACCGCATTGTCGATATCGATTTAAGGCAATTTGGCGGTTCGGCGCTGACCGACCACGAGCTCGCGGTGCCCAAGTCCGACTCGGTGGAAGCCGTCGGCAGCGGCATTCCGATCACCTATGTCCCCGCACGGAACACCGTGTTCTTGTCGCTGGCGCTGGCACTGGCCGAAGTGACCGGTAGCCACGACATCTTTATCGGCGTCAATTCGCTCGATTACAGCGGCTACCCCGACTGCCGAGGCGAGTTCATTGCCGCCTTTGAAGCGATGGCTAATTTGGCGACTCGCTCAGGGGTCGAAGGTCAGACACCGCTCAAGATCCACACGCCGCTGCTGCAATTGAGCAAAGCCGAAATCATTTCGCTGGGGCTCGGCTTGGGAGTCGACTACTCCATGACGCTCTCCTGCTACGATCCCGGCTCCGGCGGCAAGCCGTGCGGCCACTGTGACGCCTGTTTGCTGCGAGCCAAGGGGTTTGCGGCCAATGGAATCGTCGAATAACCGGCACCGTGATGACTACAATTGCGGTGACCGCAATCCTCCTTTTCTCAATTGCTAACTAGCGACTCGTATGGCGTTTCCGCTCCTGCTCGCCCTATTGCCCTTAGGAACCTATTTGGTGCTGCTCGGAGGACTGCGGATGCTGGGTCGCCCGCTCGTGACCACCGGTGGCCGAGACATCTTCGCATTGTCGATCGGGATTTCGGGGTTGGTCGCGGTCGGACCAGGCGAGCTATTTTTTCCGTCGGCGGCCGGAGCCACCTTTGGGCCGGCGGTCTGGCCGATGCTGGCTGTGTTTTACTTCCTGTTGGTCACGATGGTGATCCTCAACAGCCGCCCGCGGCTGGTGGTCTACGGCCTAGGGAGCCAGGACCTGATCCAGCCGCTGTTGCGGGCATGCGAACGCATCGATCCGGAAAGCGTTGCTGACCCGTCGGCCGGCACCGTCACGCTCCCGTCCCATGCGGTTCATCTGCGGATCACCTCGCATGCCAGCAGCCACTCCGCTGATGTGGAAGCCTTTGAGCCCAACCTCAGCCATGCATTTTGGCGGATGATCTTGGCGGAACTCCGCCGCGAGGTGGCACCGCTGCCAGCGGTCGCTCCCCGCAGCGGTGGGATGCTCAGCGTTGCTGGGTTGGTGATGCTACTGCTCGTCGCTCTGCAGGTGATGCGGGCGCCCAGTCAGGTAGTCGAAGGGCTACGCGACTGGTTGTGGCGTTAGGCCATCGGGCACCGATCCCAAAATCCCCGCTTTCGTCCCAGCTCGGGCCAATTCATAATTCCCCGCCGCGGATTCAAGACGCCGCTACGGCGAGTCGCGGCCGCGTATTTATCTCTCTCCAAGCTCTTTGTCCGGAAGGTCCGCTGATGCTGGCAAAAGAAATCAAAACAGGTGAAGTCGTCGTCTATGAAGGCGAGCCGGTCATCATCGAATCGCTCAACGTGCAAACCCCGTCGGCACGCGGTGCTGCGACGCTGTACAAGTTTCGCGGACGTTACGCGGTCTCACGCCAGAAGGTCGACATCACGCTCAAAGGGACCGACTCTCTCGACGCGGCTGACTTCGAGCGTCGTGAAGTGCAAGTGATGTTTACCGACACCACGCACCTGCACCTGATGGATACCGAGAACTACAACCAGTACGAGATCTCGCTGGCGGACGTCAGCGAGCAGTTGCCGTACATGGTCGATGGATTGGAAGGTGTGCGGGCGCTGATCTACAACGATGAGTGCGTCGGCATCGATATCCCGGCGACAGTCGAAATGGAAATCACGCAGTGTGATCCAGGAGTCAAAGGCAACTCCGCGACCTCGCGCACCAAGCCAGCGACCTTGCAGACCGGGCTGATTGTGCAGGTGCCGGAGTACATCAAGGAAGGCGAAAAGATCAAGGTTGACACCCGCACCGGACAATTTCTGTCACGGGCATAAATTCGTCTTTCGTTTGGCTACCGCCAGTTGCTACGGTTCGCGTTCCGGTTCGCAGCAGCGTGTCCGCGACTGGCCCTTGCCAGCACGCTAGCTCGCCAGCGGTTGCGGATCGGTCCGGGCGGGCTCGCTGGGCCTGAAACGAGAACAACCACGGACGAATAAGAGAAGAAGGCGTCAAGGATGATGCGACACTTGCGACAGATGGCGGTAGCCGGATGGTTCGCCTCGGTTTTATGGACTCCTCCGCTACAGGCCCAAACCCCGGCCCAACTTCAAGCCGCTCAAGCACAACGCGCCCAGGCGCAGCGGGCTCAGGCGCCCGCTCAAGCTCAAGCACAAGCCGCTCAAGCTCAGGCCGCTCAAGCTCAGGCCGCACAGGGTCAGGCGGCCCAAGGCCAGCGTGTCCCCGGTCAATCGCCCGCCGCTGCCGCGGAAGCCGCTGCCGCTCCGTTCACGCTCACTCCCCCGGAACAGGCGGAACTGGATCAATTGCTCGCCGCTTGGGAGCAACAAAGTGCGGGTACCAAGCAACTGGAAGCCAAATTCCGCCGCTGGCACTACGACCCGCTGGCCGCTCCCACCGGCGTCCACGCCACCTGGGCCGAGGGCGTGGTGAAGTACGGTGCGCCCGACAAGGGGCTGTTCCAGGTCACCCAACTGCGATTCTTCTCGGGAGTCGAGGACAACAAGCCGACCTACAAAGCGGTTGAAGGCCAGCACGGCGAGCACTGGGTCTGCAACGGTAAAGAACTGCTGGAGTTTGATCACGCCAAGAAGGAATGCCGCATCCAGCAACTGCCGCCGGAAATGCAAGGGCAAGAAATCCTGGAAAGCCCGTTGCCATTCGTATTCAACCTCAACGCGGCCCGAATCAAGGAACGCTACTGGATTCGCCGGCTCGAGTCGCCCGCGGGCGTGCACGTGATCGAAGCCCACCCAAAGCGACAAGCCGACCGGGCGCAGTACCAGTTCGTCCGCATCATCATCAACGAGCAGACCTACCTGCCGCAGGCGCTGATCCTCTACGGCCCGAACTTCCACCCGGTCAACTCACACGCCTATGACCACTATGAGTTCACCGATGTGGAGCGCAACACGATCCGCCAACGGATGACGACTTGGGGTCAAACCTTCATCAACCAGCGTCCGCCATCGGATTGGAAGGAAATCCGCGAAACCTATCGTCCGTCCGGCCCGCCGCAAGTGGCTCAGCCCGCCAACGACAAGACGCTCCGCTAGCCGCTGCTAGCCAAACGCGATTGCTGATTACGCTATAACGGAAGCCGGCACAGGCGCTGTGCCGGCTTCCGTGCGTTTGATCGACAGGGACCGGCAACAGCAAGCCCTCGCGATCGAGCTCACGGCAGCGGGACGTCGATGGTGACCGGCGTGCCGCTGATCCAGTTCTCACCGATCAGCGCTTCGGGAATCAGCCGCACCGGGCCGTAGCCGGTCTGCGTGACCGGAAGTGTAAGAGTCGCTTGCGCCGAGTCGGTGGTAGCAATCTGGCGCCCCAGATGCCGGACTGCAAACTTGCTGGCTCCCTCGCCGGCGAGCGTAACAGTGATCACACCTTCTTTCGATCCACCGCGGTCAAACCGCGCCTCGAGGCTGGGCGAGGGTGCCGTCTTGGGGCCCGAGAACGTCAGCGACTGCACCGTCTTGAGCCGCAGCGGATGCCGGCTGATCGCCGCTACCGTCAACTGATGCTCACCGGGCAGCAGGCCCTCCTTCTTGAGATTGAGCTTGTCAGTAACCGGCCCCACATTGACCAACCGACCATCGATGAACAGTTCGAGCTCTTGAACGCGGGTGCGAGCCGCTTCAGCCCCGCGCCAAAACTCCAATCCGATCTGAACCACCTGATCGTCTTCGCTGAGCAGCGTCAGACTCACCGCCTCGGTGTGTTCATCGCCAAAGGGTCGGCACAAGGGGTCACCCATGATCAGCAATTGATAAGGCGATTCCACCGCCAGATAAAACGCCTCGGCCAACGAGCAGCCTTGGGCATAGTAGGCATACAGCAACGGAGTCGGAAATTTGAACGGCAGCGAGTAGGGCTCGGTGACCGTCCCGCTAGTCCCCGCCGCGCCGCCGCGAAGCAGTTCGATCATCGATGTCTGCGAATTCGAGCGGTGCAGCGCCCCGCTGGTGCTGGTCAGGTTTTCCAGAATTGCCCCCGGCAAGACCGTATTGCCCGCGGCTGGCCAATCGTAGTTCGCCGCACCGAGCATCGCCCCCATCAGCCGCTGACGGCCCTGCGGCAGTTGTCCAGTCTCGATCAGGACTTCGTGCCCCAGTTCGCGGAGCGCCTCGGCCGCTGCCGGTACCAGTGGCATCCGAGTCTTGGACCGTACATCGGTGCTGTCGCTGAAATAGAACTCGGCGGCCGCCCCTGTGCCATCGGCAGCGGCGGCGCGTTGCAAAATCTCAATCGCTTCGGCCAGCGTGGTGCCGCGCTCATGTGTGACCGCCAGTACCGTCGCCGGCAAATACCGTAACCCCTGGGTTAGTTCATTGACAGGCAGTCCATTGAACCCAAAGGTCTGTCGGGCAGAAAACGGCATGGCCGCTAAACGTGCCGGAGCGGTCGCTGGGATTTGCTCCAGCAGTTTGAGATACCGCTCATGGGTCGCCAGCGCGTCGAGGGCGCGCAGTTGATCCAGTTCCTGACGATAGGCCGATCGCCCTGTAGCCAGTACCTGAATCACCGTTACCGCCTCATCGTGTCGCCCCGCCTCGGCAAGCCAAGCTGCGATCGGGAACAGCAACGGCCACTGATGCGGATGCTTTTTCACCAGCGACTTCGCGGTCTCAATGGCACTTTCCCAGTCGCCGTTCTCGGCTGCTTGTTGCGCTTTGGCAAACACCGCGCGGTCACTACCGACAAACGGATTCTCCAACAACAGCTTGCGATCTGGTCGTGCGTAATAATTGGTGCGAGTGCCAACGTAATGCGGCGTCTTGCTCAGCACGAACAGATACAAATGGGTCAGCCCGTTAATGGAACCCACCGGCGTGAACACTTTGTCCCGCTCAGGCAACTTATCCAGATCCGACTGCAGGTCGATGGCTGTCGGGAAATCAGCGGAGTAGGCGACGAAATCGATCTGCGCTGCCAACTTGCGCCGGTCCAGTTCGGCTAACAGCGGCTGCAGAATCTGCTGACGAAAGTCATCGACGCTGCACGATTGGTTGCCCGGTACCTCGTCAAGCGTCACGAAGTTGAGGTCTGGAATCGACCGCAACTGGGCGTAGTGGTTGGCGATCGTCAGTGAGTCGGTCGACTGGCTGTTGACCACCACCGCGGTCCGCATCGAGTCGGTGCCATGCGCTGTCCCCGCCAGTGCGACCAGCAAGCCGATGAGCGGCAGCAGCAAGCGTGTGCCAGCGATTTGCCCCCGGTGGATGATCTTCGCCTCGGCGTTAAACTCACAGGCTTGATCGCTGCGGGCATGGATATTCGCATTCATTGTCCGTCTCCTGAGCTCCCTATCCCAACCTCTACCGCCACCCTATGGCCACTCGAGCCGTTCTTTGTTACCCGGTCACCGACGATTGCTTGGCTCGAATCCGCGAAGCCGCTGGCGACTTTGAAGTCGTCAATGCTGGCCAAGAGCGCATCGATGAATTGCTGCCCACGGCGGACATTTTTATTGGCCATGCGAAGGTCCCGGTCGACTGGGATCGCGCTTTGGCCAGTAAGCGGTTGAAGTGGATTCAGTCCTCGGCCGCAGGGCTCGATCACTGTCTGGTTCCCGGTGTCATCGACTCGGACATCGTCGTCTGCAGTGCCTCCGGCTTATTTGCTCCGCAAGTTGCCGAACAAACATTCGCGTTGTTGACCGGCCTGCTGAGGCGGATTCGGCTGTTCACCGAAGCGACGCAGAAGCGTGATTTTACACGCCAGCCCACCGACGATCTGCGCGGCAAGACGATCGGCATCGTTGGACTCGGTGGAAACGGGCGGTACCTCGCTCGAGTGCTAGCGCCGTGGGACGTCCGCGTGATTGCCACCGATTACTTTCCTGCGGATTGCCCGCCGAACGTCAGTCAACTGCTGCCTGCCGACCAACTGCCGGAGCTGCTGGCGCAGAGCGACATCGTGATCCTGACGTTGCCGCTGAACGATTCGACCCGCATGTTGTTTGATGAGCAAATGCTCGGCTACATGAAGCCGGGCAGCTACTTGGTCAACGTTGCCCGCGGGGCAGTGGTATCCGAAGCCGCCCTGGTGGCAGCACTGGACAGCGGTCACCTTGCAGGTGCCGGATTGGATGTGACCGAGGTCGAACCGTTGCCAGCCGACAGCTTGTTGTGGGACCGGACCAACGTGTTGATCACGCCTCATGTCGGTGCCCAGTCGGCGCGCCGTGTCTCCGACACCACCGATCTGGTTTGTGAAAACCTCCGCCGCTTCCGCAGTGGTCTATCGCTCTGGAATGTCGTCGACAAACGACTTGGCTTTCCCCATCCCAGCGTGATTTGGCGCCCGGAGGCGTAAGCTGTTCATGAGCAGTCCGAGCAAGCCCCATCCCTACGAGGCCGTCGTCCGTCACAGCGGCGAAGTCGCCGGCCCGATCCGCTTGCCGGAAAGCGATTCACAACGGTTCATCGAGGCGTTCAATCGTCTCTATCGCTCCGCCGGCCTGTCGATCACGGCTGTTCAGCCGCCCGCCACCACCGCGTCTCCTAATCACGATGCCACTGCTGATCGCCACTGATGAGGCCGGTTATGGGCCGCGACTCGGCCCCTTGGTAATCGTTGCCACCGCCTGGCGAATGCCGCCTGACGCTTCACCCGAGGCGATCCATGAGCGTCTTTCTCAACCCGTATCCATCGAGCCCTACGGTCGATTGCAGATCGACGATTCGAAGCGGCTGTTTGTGCGCAGGGCGTCCAAACCGAAAGTAGCCCCCACGTCGACTCTCGACCTCCTGACCGATGCCGCGGCAGCCTGGGCCACGATGCCATTGCCGAGCGCCGACTACTGCCAGTGGTTGGCACAGCTTGCGCCCGACGATCTGGCCGCGCTGGGACAACAACCCTGGTACACCTCACTGATCAACCCACCGTCGGCCAGTACCGTGTCGCCGCTGCATGTCAGCGAAACAGGCAGGACACCAGGGAAACCGCCTGAGTTGGACTCGCAATCCGCCATCGTCCGCGGGCAACTGATCGACCACTGGTCGGCCGCTGAGTTGCAGCTCACTGGCATCGCCGCACGGGTGATCGATGCGGCAACTTTCAACGCGCTGCTCGCTGTGTTTCCCAATAAGGCCGAACTGCTCAGTCACCTGACCTGTGAGCTGGCGCTCAAGTTGTGGCGACAACACGCAGCAGCGGACAAAACATGGATCTTCAGCGACCGCCACGGTGGACGCGCCTACTACGGCGGATTGTTGCAGCATCACTGCCCGGACCTAGCAATGCGGGTGCTGCACGAAACCCCTCGGCAAAGTTGCTATCGGCTGAGTTCGACTGAGGACAGCCCAAAATCGCCGTGTGACATCGAGTGGTCGTTCACCGTCGGAGGTGACAGTTTCGCTCCGGTCGCCCTGTCATCGATCATTGCCAAGGCGACTCGCGAACAATTGATGCAGCGGTTCAACGCTTACTTTCAAGCCGCTGCGACCGAGTTGAACTCCGCGGCACCACCTCTGCGTCCCACCGCGGGATATGCCGTTGATGCGGAGCGATTTTTGCGAGAGATCGAATCGATTCGCGTTCATCAATCGCTCAGCGACGACAGCTTGATCCGCCGTCGCTGACGGTGACCGTGCCGCATCTTCTTAGGCGACCGCTGCTCCCCAGTGCTGATCGATCTTACGGCGCAAGAACTCAGCGCTACGCCGCAGTTGCTCGATCCCATCAACTCCATCTTCGATGCTGATCCAGCTATCGAATCCCACACGCCGCAGTTCGCTAAAGATCGCGTCGTAATCGTTCAGCCCCTTGCCGATTTCACCGTGCCGCAATCGTTTCGCATAGCCCGCAGCACCGCCTTCTTCGCGGCGGAGATCCTCAAGCGTCCCCTCGATCAGATAGCGATCACTGGCATGCATCGTCACCACGCGATGGGAGACTCGCTTGAGTAGTTCGATGGGATCATCACCAGCCAAATAGGCATTGCTGGGATCATAGTTCACGCCAAACGAAGGATGCTGAATCGTTTCCACCAAATCACAAAACACATCCATCTTCTGGGCAAACTCGGGGTATTCCCAAAAATCGTCCTTATAATGATTCTCGATGATCAACGTCACGTGGTGCTGCTGCGCATAGGGCAGACAAGCTTCAATACAATCGGCGGCAAGGCGAATCCCTTGGCTGATGCTCAATTCCGGTCGCTTTTGACCGCTGAGGACACGGCAATAGCTGCCCCCCAGGGCGTGCGTCATCTCGATCCAGCGTTTTTGCTTGGCGATTTCCGCTGCGCGAAAGGCTGCGTCCGGATGAGTAAAGTCGGGCGAACAACAAAGCATGGGGATGCTTAGCCCGAGGTCCGTCACCTGCTGCCGAAACACCGGCCACTGAGATTCGTCGGCCATCTCGAGGAAGCCGGCATAAAACTCCAAACCATCGATCGGCAACGTCGCCGCGAGATCAAACCACTGCGCAAGCTTCATCGTGCCATCTTTACAGAGGGCCTGCATATAAGCTTTGGGGAAGGCTGCAAGTTTTGGCATGAGAAAATCACACGTTGTTGGGATGGATAAAAACGGAGCGACGGCTTGCACCGGCGGTTACATTTTCAGCTCAGACGATGTCCTGTGCATTTCATCGGTTGGCGACTCGGTTGATTGAACATCCGCTGCTCATGCCTGGCATCACCGCAGCTTAGACGATGTGCTCCAAGCCGCAGCCGTGAGCGCGGTTTCCTGTTACCGCTCCCGAGTCGCTGCGTGATATCAGGCTTCACCTGCTGTGCATCTCACCACGCCCTTCGTTCCTCCGGGGCAGGCGATCGAACCTTCGGGACGCACGCCCGAAGCATCAACGTCCCTGCCTTTGGATGCGCGACGAGATTCGCAGACTCATTCGGTAACTCAGGTTGGTTGCAGAACCGACTTGACCACGGCACCGCTGTGCATTTGCTCGAACGCTTCGTGCCATTGATCCAGCGGCCAGACGCCGCCGATGATCGGTTTGACGTCGAGCGTACCGGCGGCCAACAGCGCAATCACGCGTTCCCAAATCGGCCAATTGTGGCTGAAGCTGCCCTGCAGCGTCACGTTCTTTTGCACCAGCGGATCGAGGTTGAACCCTAGCGGCTGACGCCCCCAGCCCACCTTGCTGATCCAACCTGCCGGGCGAACCAGATCGATCGCGGTCTTCAGAGTGACGCTTGCCCCGGCGGCATCGATGACGCCGTCACAGCCCAGGCCGTCACGGGCGAACGCCCACTGCGTCGCATCGCCAATGATCGGCTCGCAGCCATACTGGCGAGCGATCTGCAGTCGATTGGCGTCGCTGGGCAGCCCTACCAAAGCCACCTCGGCACCGCACAGCCGCGCCATCGCTGCGCAGAGGATTCCAATCGTGCCGGGGCCCAGCACCACGACGCGGTCGCCCGGTTCGATGCGCGCGTTCTTGACGACGGCGTTATAGGCCACACAGCAAGGCTCAGTCAGGCACGCATGTTCGAACGGCAACGAATCCGGAATCGCATGTAAGATTCGTGACGGCACTCGGACATATCGTGTCATCGCACCATCGACGCCATAGCCAAAACCTTTGCGAGTCGGATCAAGGTTATAGAGCCCACGCCGCGACATCGGATTTTGCGCATCGATGATCGCGGCGGTCTCACTGACCACGCGGTCGCCATCTTGCCAACCTCTCACGGCAGAACCGACCTCAGCGATCCGGCCAGTAAACTCGTGACCAAGGACCACGGGATAATTCACTGGCCAAGAATGGTCGGCGGTCCACTGGTGCAGGTCGCTGCCGCACACGCCCACGTTGGCAACTTCTAACAACACATCTTCGGGACCAATCTCCGGTCGCTCGATGTCACGCAACTCAACAGCCCCTTTTTCAGGAGCGAAATTCACAACCGCTGCAGACTTCATTATCAACTAGTTCCCTTGGGCATGGACGGCATTACAGATCATCCGCAGCGACGCTTCGAGATCGCCGTCAGCGGTTTTGAAAGAATCAGCATCAATGGTGAGAGGAGCACCGAGCACGACCAGCGGTGCTCCGATCGATGGGCACTGAATCGCCTGCTCGAGCGACAGGCCCCCGACGGCTTGAACGGGGATCTGCACCGCTTCGACCACTTGGCGAAGTTGATCGAGCGGGCTGGGCATCCGCAAACCACGGGCGGCGATGCCGCGGCGTTCATCGTAGCCGATGTGGTGGATCACATAGTCACAGCCGAGATCTTCTAACCATTTTGCTCCGGCGACCATGTCCTCACAGGCGAGGTTGTCGCCCATCACTTTCACCCCGTAGTCACGGCCCGCTTTGACGACACAGCGGATCGTTTCCTCGTGTGCCCGAGCCATCACCACGACATGGGTTGCTCCCGCCTTCGCCATCATCTCGGCTTCGAGGTAACCGCCATCCATTGTTTTGAGGTCAGCGACGATCGGCACCTCAGGAAACTCACGCCGCAGCGCCCGCACACCGTGCAGCCCTTCGGCTAGCAGCAACGGTGTCCCGGCTTCAAGCCAATCCACACCGGCACGGAGCGCCATCCGCGCGGTCTCCAGGGCCTCATCGATGTCGGTTAGATCCAGCGAAATCTGCACGATCGGCTTCATGTCGGTTCTCAGCAGGAGAAGCAGGTTGGGGGGAAGCGGCTATCGTAATGCACCGCGTGGTCGATGTCGCGGGAGCACGCGTGCTTCGTTCCTCAGGGACGTGTCGGCCGGTGCAGTTGCCAAGTGGCGCATCACGAATGCACGCTATCGGCGACAAGAATAGGTGCCGTCGCGTGTCGCCAGAACACGTTACCGGGCAACCTGGTCTCCTGCCGCTCCGCTCACGCGAACCGGCGCATCACGAATCGAAAAGTTTCGCTTTTCAACTGCGTCCCGTGGCCCGGTCCGGTATCATGGAGTCCGATCCCCCCACTACTTTCTCTTGGATCGCTCCCCCCTTCGCCCCTCCTGTCCAGCGAGAACCACCATGCTTTCCTTTCTGGGCCCTCGTGGAAAAGATCTGTGCGACCCGCACCTCACAGCCACCCGTCGCGATGTGCTGCGAATCGGCAGTTGCGGCATCTTAGGACTGTCACTGCCGTCGCTCCTGCGTTTGCAAGCCCAGGCCAGCGAAGCTCCTGCCGGAGGCGGCCCAGGCTGGGGCAAAGCGAAAAGCATCATCATGGTTTACCTGCAGGGCGGGCCGAGTCATCTCGACCTTTGGGACCCGAAGGAAAACGTACCTGACAACGTCCAGAGCGTATTCTCGCCGATCAGCACGAAGATCCCCGGCATCAAGTTCACCGAAAACTTGCCGCGGCTGAGCCAGATCAACGACCGCTTTACCATGATCCGGTCGATGTCTTACACGCCCAACGGTTTGTTCAATCACACCGCGGCGATCTATCAGGTGATGACCGGCTACACGACTGACAAGGTCAGTCCATCGGGGCAACTCGAGCCGCCGTCTCCGAAGGACTTCCCCAACTTCGGCAGCAACCTGATCCGCATGCGGCCGATCGAAGAGCCGATGTTGCCGTTTGTGATGCTGCCGCGTCCGCTGCAGGAATCGAACGTCGTCGGCAAAGGCGGGACAGCCGGATTCCTGGGCAAAGCGTTTGATCCTTACACGCTCTATCCGCCCGGCGATGACATGGACATGGACAAGATGGCGCAGATCAAGGTCGATGACCTCAAGATGCGTCCGGAAGTGTTCAGCGTGCGACTACAGCGGCGTGCACGACTGCGAGACTTGCTCAATCAGCAGATGCCAGAAATCAATAAGGTCGTCGAATCGTATGAACTCGATGAGTATTACGACCGCGCATTGTCGTTGATCGTGTCGGGCCGCGCCCGTGACGCCTTTGACTTGCAGGCCGAACCGGATGAGTTGCGCGATCGCTACGGCCGCAACACCTTTGGCCAAAGCTGCCTGCTGGCGCGGCGACTGGTGGAAGCCGGCACGCGCGTGGTCGAAGTGATCTGGCCGAAGGTCGCCAACAGCGACAATCACTCTTGGGATCATCACACCGGCCTCTCGGAACGGATGAAAAATCAGTCGGCGCCGATGCTCGACGCGGGCCTGACGAGCCTGATCGAGGACCTTGATAGCCGGGGGTTGCTCGAGGAAACGATGGTGGTTGCCGTCGGCGAGTTTGGCCGCAGCCCACAACGCGGCGTCAGCACCAGCGGCAACAGCAACAGCGACGATGGCCGAGACCACTGGCCCTACTGCTACACGGCGATCATGGCAGGAGCCGGGATCAAACGCGGCTATGTGCACGGCAAGAGCGATAAGACGGCCTCCGCACCGGTCGAAGATCCGGTACACCCCAATGAGATGTTAGCCACGATTTACCATGGTTTCGGCATCCATCCCGAAACGCTGGTGTACAACCACCTCAACCAACCGCGCGAATTGGTGAAGGGGGAAGCCGTCACACGATTGTTTGCCTAAACTTGGGAAACCACTCGGTCTGTTTCCCCCATCCCACTTTGTGACGGCTATCGCTCGTGGAAATCCGCTGTCCGTGCTGTCAGGCATTGCTGGCCCTGGCCGATAGTGCAGCCGGCAAACGAGCGCTATGTCCCTCCTGCGATACCGAGTTCCGAGTGCCGGAGCTGCCGCCTCAGGCTGAGGCAGCTTCACCGTGGCCGGAGCAGACGCTGCCAGACCCACTGGTGCGCTGTCCGGCCTGCGAGCGAACGTTGGCTTATGACCCCGCGTTATCCGGTCAAGCCATCATTTGTCCGACCTGCGGACGCCGCCTGCGGATGCCTGGCCCCGGAGAGCAGGTGATCGATCTCGGGGTAGCGACCGCCAGTCGCCCGCAGGAGCGGCGACCAACAGCGACTGCGCAGGCTCCCTTTCCCAATTTTGGCGAAAATCCCTATGCCGGCCCTCTGGCGGGAGGACCGCTGCGACCGCGACCGGTGGACGTCGCACCGTCGTACGCTGCGCCGGGTGCAATCCTGCTGATTCTGTCAGCGATCGACCTGTTCTTCGGCAGCATCTTGTTCTGCATGGCGTTCCTTGGGGCGATTGTGGCGGGCCAGTTCGAATCACTATTCGTGCTGCTGATGCTGTCGCTGGCGCTGCTCACGCGTGG
>CALELC010000443.1 GCA_937904535.1 uncultured Planctomycetaceae bacterium | reverse complement strand
CGCTGGCTCGGTGGCCGGTTCCGCTGATTCGCTATCGGCTGCGGGCGCTTCGGCGGGCTCGGCCGGAACCGGTTCGCTCGGCTGGGGCGGGGCCGGTTCGGTCGCAGGTGTCTCGGTTGCAGGCGTTTCGGGCGCCGGAGTTTCTGCCGGTGCGGCTGGAGTCTCGGTGGCGGGCGCTGTAGGAGTTTCTTCGACGGCTGCGGGCAGAGCTGGCTGTTCGGGGGTGGCCGGCTGTTCGGGAGCCGCCGGGGGCTCAGGCGTGGCCGGCGTTTCAGTCGCCGCCGGTTCTTCGCTCATCGCCGCCGGATCGGCCGGAGCAGCGGGCTCGAGTTCGGTGGGCTGTTCCTGAATCGGGGGGAACGGCTGTTCGGGCATGCGGAAATCACCGCCTTCCAGCCGCCGCTGGTACTCGGCCCGCAGTTGATCTTCGCTGAAGTTGGCGATTTCGCGATCGATGAACTCGTCGAGCGAACCCGCGAGGTACTGAATGTTGGCAACATAGGGACGGCGGAAGGCCGGTCGCGGCGATTGGTCATCGGGGAACCGAGCCTTGCCTTCTTCGTAGACGCGCGAGATTTCTTGGGGCGAAGGGCGTTCGTTGGTTTGGGGGATGAACTCTGCGACATTGACGGCGTAAGCGTCGGCAACGGCGCGGCGGTTGAGTCGCAGGAACAGTTCCCACTGCTGAGCGGGCGTCACGATTGGCCGGCCATCGACGGCGAGCCCCGCCATCACTTTGCGGTTGAAGGCTTCGCTGAGCAGTTGGCTGCGGAGTTGTTCGTAGAGGTGGAACTGGCCGAGCTGATTGCGGGTGGCCGTCTGCAGCACGCCGTTGATCTCGGCATCGCTCAGCCGGCCGTCGGTGAACGCGGTCAACCAGCTGCGAATCGCTGTGTCATCCAAATCGAGGTTGGCCTCCTTGGCTGCCGCGGCGAACCGCATCGTCAGCACACTGTTTTGGTCGCTCGGGCTGGAGTTGATCCCGAGGCTCTCGATGGCCTTCTGCTCGGCGTTGTATTGAAAGCCGCTGACGCGGGGTGAACCGCCGCGAGCGATTGTGATTTCAGCCAGTTGATGGAGGAACTGCACCGTCAGATAGTGCATGCGAGTGAAGTAGCTGACCTTGGTGACGTCGTACTCGCCGCCATCGTAGCTCGCCAACGTGGTCGACTGGCCGCCAAGATTGGCGTTCTGCCGCATGTAGACCTCCAGCGACGGCAAGACGACGAAGGCAAAGATCGCCAGCAACGTCAACAGGACCATGAGGGGCTTGAGGTTACGGCGGAACAGCTCAAAGGGGCTGCTGCTCATGTCAATCCATTGGGGGGCTGGAGGTTCGCCGCCTGTGGCGTTCGCAGCCACACGCGAAGGGTTAGGGTGAAATCACAGTCCGTTGGGAAACAGACTTGACAAGAGCACAAATGCTTCCAACGCTCTTGACATCCGATCCAACGAATCGGAAAGACTAACGCCTCCCAAAACAGAGGGTCAAGTCGGAATGAGTTCGCCGGAGCGTTTATGAACCGGTATTCTTGACCGGCCCGGTTCAGGCTCGCCCCACCTCACACGGCTCACTCAACCCAGCTTCCCACGGCAAACAGTTTATGGCGAAATCTACCGGCAAAAGTCTGGTGATCGTGGAATCGCCTGCGAAGGCAAAGACGATTTCGAAGTTCCTCGGCAGCGACTATCAGGTCGAAGCAAGCATCGGCCACGTCCGTGATTTGCCGCGCAACCGAGCCGATATGCCCGAGCAGTACAAGCGTGAGCCGTGGGCCTATCTAGCAGTCAACGTCGACAAGGACTTCGAGCCGATCTACATCGTCCCAGACGATAAAAAGAAGCAGGTCAGCAAGCTGAAGGCGGCACTGAAAGAAGCGGACAGCTTGTACCTGGCGACGGACGAAGACCGCGAAGGAGAAGCGATTTCCTGGCACCTGTACGAGCTGCTCAAGCCGAAGGTGCCGGTCCATCGGTTGGTGTTTCACGAAATCACCAAAGACGCGATCGAGCAAGCGCTCCGCGCTCCGCGGCAAATCGACGCCGGCTTGGTGCAGGCGCAGGAGACGCGGCGGATTCTCGATCGCCTCTACGGCTATGACGTTTCGGCACTGCTCTGGAAAATCGTCGGCGGCGGGCTTTCGGCCGGTCGCGTGCAGAGCGTCGCGGTGCGGCTCATTGTCCAACGAGAACGCGAACGGATCGCCTTCCACTCAGCGACCTACTGGGACCTGGAAGCGGTGTTCAAGACGGCCGCAGGTGAGCGTCTGCCTGCGACCCTGGCAGCGGTGGATGGCCGCAAGTTGCCCAGCGGCAAGGATTTCGATTCCACCAACGGCAAGCTCAAGAACCCCGATTTGCTGCTGCTCGATGAGGCCGCGGCTCAGACGCTAGCTGAGCGCCTGCGGTCGGCCTCGTTCCGCGTCACCGCCGTCGACGTGAAGCCGTTCGTGGAACGGCCACGAGCGCCTTTCACCACCAGTACCCTGCAACAAGAAGCCAACCGTAAGCTCGGCTTCACCGCTCGGCGGACGATGCAGGCGGCGCAGCGGCTGTATGAAAACGGTTACATCACCTACATGCGAACCGATAGCACGACGCTCAGCAAAGAGGCGATCGGCGCGGCCCGCGAACTGGTGCGGAGCGAATACGGCAGCAACTTCCTGCACCCCGAAGTTCGCATCTACGCTCAAAAGGTGAAGAACGCTCAGGAAGCTCACGAAGCGATCCGCCCCGCAGGCACGCCGTTCCGCGTCCCCGCGACGGTCCGGGGCGAACTCGATGGCGACCAATTCCGCCTGTTCGAATTGATCTGGAAGCGGACGATTGCGTGCCAGATGGCCGACGCTCGCAAGCAGCGGATCACGGTCACGATCGAAGGTGGCGGCGCGACCTTCACGGCTAGCGGTACGAGCATCGAGTTCGAAGGGTTTCTGCGGGCGTATGTCGAAGGCAGCGACGATCCCGAAGCGGAACTGGCCGATAAAGAAACGCTGCTGCCCTCGGTCAAAGCGAATGACCCGTTGGTCGGCGACCGGATCGATCCCAAGGGACACACCACGCAGCCGCCCGCCCGCTACAGCGAAGCCTCGCTAACCCGGGCGCTGGAAGAAAAAGGGATCGGTCGGCCGAGTACCTATGCCTCGATCATCGATACCATCCAGGCCCGCAACTACGTCTACAAGAAAGGCAATGCGCTGGTTCCCAGTTGGACCGCCTTCTTGGTCATCCGGGTGATGGAAGAGCACTTCAAGGAGCTGGTCGACTACGAGTTCACCGCGCAGATGGAGGACTTTCTCGATTCGATCAGCCGCAAAGAGGCCGAGGCAGCGGCATATCTCCGCGACTTCTACTTCGGCAGCCAGGACACCGGCGGCGGCAAGGTCGGACTCAAGCCGCGGTTGGAAGGGGCATCAATCAAGCCGCTGGAGATGGCGCGGTTCAGTTTGGGCGTGCCCGAAACGGGCGACAGCCGCGAAGAAGTGTTTGTTCGTGTCGGCAAATACGGTCCGAGCGTCGAGCAGGGCGACCGGCGGGTGAGCGTTCCCGATGAACTGCCGCCCGACGAGATGACCTTGGACATGGCGCTGGAGCTGCTCGCTTCAGGCGAGCGGCAGAATGAGCCGGTGGGCCATCATCCCGAAACGGGGCAGCCGATTTACGTCAAGGTTGGCCGCTTCGGACCGTATGTCCAGCTCGGCGACAACGATGATCCCGAAAAGAAGAACCGCTCGCTGCTCAAGGGGATGGTGCCTGAGGAGCTGACGGTTGATGTTGCCCTCAAGCTGCTGTCGCTGCCGCGCGATTTGGGCAAGCACCCGGAATCAGGCGAACCGATCGAAGCCAACGATGGCCGCTACGGACCGTACATCAAGTGCGGCAGCGACACTCGTTCGCTGCCCGCGGACCTCAGTCCTCTGGATGTCACCTTCGAGCAAGCCATTGAATTGCTCAAGCAACCGAAGCAGCGTGGGCGGGCTGCCCCCAAAGAGCCCATCAAGGTTTTCGAGGTCTCGCCGATCACCGAACAGCCGGTTAAGTTACTCGAGGGTCGGTTCGGACCCTATGTGACCGACGGCGTGACCAACGCGTCGCTGCCACGGTCGGCGGACCCGAACGAGCTGAGTTTCCAGGCTGCTCTGGATCTGCTTGCCGAGCGCGCTGCGAAGGGCCCGACCAAGAAGAAGGCAACGAAGAAGAAGGCCGCGACCAAGAAAGCGGCGACTACCAAGACGGTCAAGAAGAAAGCGGCCACCAAGAAAAAGACGGCCAAGAAAACCACGAAAGCCGTTAAAGGGGTCGCGAAAAAGAAGAGCTGAGACGCTCACCTGATGATCGTTTTCCTGTGATTTCCTGATTTTCCTCCGATTCCGAAAGAGAAGAGAGCTATGGCCGGAACTGAACGTCAACGTGAACTGCGCCGCCTGCGTGCCCGTCGCAAAAAGACCCAGCAGATCCTGGCGAAAGCCAAGAAAGCCAATGCGGCCACCAAGGTTGAGCTGGCACGCAAGCTCCGCATGCTGACCCCCGGCGCCGACGTGATCATCAAGCGCGAAGGGCTGGTGTAGTCGTTCCCGCTGCCGGCCGGTGAATGTCCGAGCGGCAAGGTTGAGGCTTGCTCCGCGGCAGGCCTGCGGCAGATAATAGGCTCTCCAGTTATTGGACTGACCGGTTGCTCGGTCACGACCACCTCTTACCGAAGTCACCTTTGATGCGTGCACCTATCTACGTCCTCGCGGCGCTGGCCGCTGCGGGAATTGCCTATTATCTCGCCGCTGCACCCGAGAAATCGACCACCTCAGTGACCGCTTCGCCCGCTGCGGCGGTGCTCACCGAGGCTGGCACATTGACCCTGCGGGTCGACGACATGCACTGCGAATATGGCTGTTATCCGAAAGTGAAGAAAACGCTGGAAGCGTTTGACACCGTCGTTTCAGTGGAACTCGATCAGCAGCCCAATGCCGGTTCGCTTGATAATCCGCAAGTCGTGCTGACCTATCAGCCGGGCTTTGATCTGGCGGCGGCGCAAAACGCCCTGGCCAAAAGCGGGTTCGCGAAGACCAGCGTCGTTCAGTAGGACGCCGCGGATTGGCAGACGCCGTCCGCGGCCGCCTGCTGCTGCCCAATGCTTCGCTGCGAGTCGAAGACGCTACCTTGGACGTGCCTGTGACCCCGGCCTGGGGAAAGCTTCATCGCCTCGAGGGGCTCGCCACGATGTCGGCCGACTTCCTGAGCTCGATCGCTGCGGAGAACTCAGTGAATCGATCCCAGCCTTTACCGGCCGCTGCACATCACCGTCGCAGCGGCGTGTTGCTGATTGGGCATGGGACGCGTGACGCCACCGGCCATGAGCAGTTCTTGGCTCTGGCTGAGTTGTTGGGGCGGCGACTTGCTCCCCTGCCGGTGCAAGCCTGTGTGCTTGAATTGCAGCGACCGACGATCGCGGCAGCTTGGGAATTGCTCGCCCGGCAAGGTGTCCAGCACATCCATGCGGTCCCGCTGTTGTTGTTTGCCGCCGGACACGCCAAGTTAGACATTCCGCGGACGCTGGCGGATTGTCAGCAGGCATGGCCGGCGGTTACTTGGGACCAGACGCGCCCATTGTCGCGCTGCCCCGAACTATTGGAGTTGATCGTGCGGCGGCTTGATGAGGTGCTTGCTGCCGAGTTGCTGCCGCTGGAACGCACGGCGCTGGTGATGGTTGGCCGCGGCAGTTACGACCCCTGCGCTCAAGCCGACATGAAGGTGCTGGCCCACTGTGTCGGAGGCAAACGCCCATTTCGCCGAGTGGCCACGGCCTTCTACGCCATGGCCGAACCGACTTTGCCACAGGTGCTGGACGACTTGGCGACCGATCAATCGATCGACGCAATCGTCGTCCAGCCCCATCTATTGTTCGCGGGAGCGATCAACCAAGCGATTCGAGATTCGGTGGTGCAATCGCAGCAAAGGCATCCGCGCTGCCGACATTTCGGTTCGCAGTACCTCGGTCCAGAACCCGAAATTGCCGACGCCTTGGTTCGGCGAATTGCAGAATTGCCCGCCTCGGGACAGACGATTTAGCGAAACGATTGAGGCTTGGCTGGACCTGCCGCTGCGATCGAGAG
>CALELC010000442.1 GCA_937904535.1 uncultured Planctomycetaceae bacterium | reverse complement strand
CCAATGGTTTGGCGGGTTTCGGCAGGCAGGTCATGTCGCGTCGGGTTCATGCGATTCACTCAGTGGGATCAAGGAGGAATGAAACAGCCACCGCTAGCTACCATAAGGCAAATGGCGCGCGGCGGCCACACAGCGACAGCCACCCGCAATGATCGTGCCATGATGTCAGCTGCTATCCGAACAGGTCGTGCCCCTCTCCGTCCACAGTCCCTTTCCACGTTTCCAAGCAACCTGACGGAAGGTGCTCGCTACAACGCTTCATTCCGGAGGGATCAATGCGATGAGCCGGCAGTCGAGCACAGCCAACATTGCAGGAAACTCGGACGAGGAAGAACGCTCACGGGCCAACGTAGCTAAGCTGGTCGGATCGACGCCAGCGACCGTTTCCACAGCGCCACGATCTCACTGGTCAGGCTCGGGGCGACGGTGTAACGGTAGGGTGAGTCCTCCGGCAAACCGGCCATCAAGCGGCGGTGAGCTTCGCCGAGATTGTGATACGGCAGCGAGGGAAACAGGTGGTGCAAAGCGTGATACCGCGTGCCGACCGGTCCCCACAATTCGCTGATCCAGGGGGCATGCGGATAATTGACCGAATCGAGCAATTGCTCTTCGAACGACATTTCCTGGCCTTTGCCGGTCCAGCGGTGAGCGCCGAGCGTGCGGACTTCGTTCAGGACGATCAGCGACACGCCCACCGCATAGGCGATGAACCAGATCGGATCGATCCACTCGCCGCGCAAGATCCCGCCACGGATCAGGAACCAGACGCACCACACAAAGCAGAGCGCTTCCTGCAGCAGGATGATGCGGTGCAATCGTGGTGAAAAGTCATTCCGCTTGTAAAACGGATCGACAACCATCGTCGAGGCATGACGGTGGAAAAACTGTCTCGCACCGGGCACCACCCAGCAAATCGGGCTGATGATCAGGAACCGAGCAAAGCCGAGAAGCGGGATGATCAACGCTTGCAGAATAAAGCCGACGATCATCCACGGTCCATGATGGCTGAGGCTGAGGTATTCGCCGTCATGCTCGGTGCCATAATGCTTGCGACGGTGATGGTCGACGTGCGGGTAATACAAAAACGAGGGGATCAAAAAGAAGATCCCACACAAGGCATTCCAGGCGATGCGAAACCCCTTGAACTGATCCTTGGGCAAGTGCACCAGTTCATGGATGAACATCACCGAGCGCATGTAAAGGATGACCGTCGCCACAAACGCCACTGCCATCGCCGGGATGAGCCAGCTGGCTTCCGGGTACCACTTGGGCAGGAAGTACAACGCATGAAACGCGAGGTGCCCGGATATAATCGAGCAGAGAAAATCGACCCAATAAATTACCGGGTTCGGCTTTTGCAGGTCACCGACGAGGGTGCGAGCTTGCGCAAAGGAAAACTTCGAGCAGCGTGGGGGAAACACTGGCGAACCCATGAAATAAACCTAGCTCGGTAAATTGCGGGACCTGGGTGAACCTGGACGGTTCAGCGCGGGGGCTCCAATTTTTGTATTATCGGCACGCAGAGTCAAGAAAAACACTTCGTTTCGGCTATGACGCTGGGGCAGGGCAGGGCGGTCGTAACCGAGAAGGATAAGCAGTTTTGAACATTGTTGTGATCGGCGCAGGGGCAGCGGGATTGATGGCGGCGGCCAGTGCGGCACGCCAAGCTGCCGACAGCGGCGTCGGCTGCCAGGTGACGGTGCTGGAAAAGAACCGCAAGGCTGGCGTCAAAATTCTGATGAGCGGCGGCACCCGCTGCAATTTGACGCACCACTGTGGACCCGAAGGGATCATGGAGGCGTTTGGTCGGGGGGGCCCGTTCTTGCGACAAGCCTTGGCGGCGCTGCCGCCCGCGGCCGTGGTGCAGCTGTTCCACTCGCTCGGCGTACCCACTCAGGTTGAATCGACCGGCAAGGTGTTTCCCGTCAGCAATCGGGCTGTCGACGTCCGCGATGCGCTGTTGCGATATGCGGTGGAGGGGGGAGCCGAGGTGCGGCTCGGGGCGGCCGTGCGCGGTCTGCACCGCCGGGCTGATGGCGGCTTTGCCATTGAGCTCGAGGGTGAAACGCTCGCCGCCGACCGCGTGATTGTCACGGTCGGTGGCAAGAGTTGGCCAGGCTGTGGCACGATCGGCGAAGGCTACGGCTGGATGCGTGATTTCGGCCATCAGATCGTTCCGCCGCGGCCGGCGCTCGTGCCGCTGGTCGGTGGCGACCCGTGGATGCATGAGATCAGCGGCGTGACGCTCGACAGCGCCCAGGCGAGTGTCTGGGCGGTCAGTCCCCCAGGGAAGAAACCGCCCAAAAAGCCGCTGCTGGTGCGGCGTGGCGGGTTCCTGTTCACGCATTTCGGCTTCTCCGGTCCGACCGCGATGGATGTTAGCGGCGTCATTACCGCGGCCGATAACCCGGCCCAGACACGCTTGACGCTTGACCTGTTGCCTGACCAAACGATCGACCAGGTCACGCAGTGGTTCCAGCAGCAACGCAGTGGTGCTGGCAGCCGGCGCGTGCTGGCAGCCTTAGCGGAGCGAGTGCCCAAACGCTTGGCCGAGGCGATCGCCGCGGGCGCTGGGGCGGCCGAATGTTCGTTTGCCGAGTTGCCCAAAGCCGCGGCGGGTCGGCTGATCGAGTCGTTGAAGAGTCTGACGCTGCCGGTCACGGGCACTCGCGGATTCGACAAAGCGGAAGTCACTGCCGGTGGGGTCAGTCTGAAAGAAGTGGATCCACGGACGATGCAAAGTCGGCTGGTTCCGGGGCTGTTCATCGCCGGCGAACTGCTCGACTTGGACGGCTGGATCGGTGGCTACAACTTCCAATCGGCCTTCAGCACAGGGCTGCTCGCCGGTCGGCATGCGGTGTTGCTCGCCGAGGAGGCCGCATGCCCGACTTGATCGCCCAGGGCCCGCAGCCCAAACAGCGCTGGCGACGCCCGTTGCCGCTGCCCCGGGACGGGAAGGTTGAGCAGTTGAGCGATTCGAGTCTCTCGGCCGGTGCCGTCGTGACGCTCGGACGCGACGGCGCGGGGAAGTGGACAGTGCCTTGGGACGACCGGATCTCGCGCGAACATGTCGCACTGCAACCTCAGCCGGATGGCAGCGTGTGGGTGCAGCGGTTGCCGGCTGCGAAAAATCCGGTGTTTTATCGTGGCCAGCGGCAGGATTCATTCCGGCTGCTGCCCGGTGAGCACTTCGTGATCGGCCACACGTCCTTCACGCTCGCGATCCGTCCCGAAGTCAATGATGCCGACCGGCCAATGGAGGTGACCGAGCACGTCTACAACGTGGCGGAACTCCGCAGCCGCGGCTTCCGGGATGCCGCCTCGCGGATCGAGGCACTGGGCCGATTACCGGACATCATCATCGGCAGTACAAACGACGAGGAACTGCTGGTACGGGTCGTCAGTCTGCTGTTGCAATCGATTCCCTCGGCAGCGGCGGTGGCAATTCTCGATGTCAGCAAATCGCCTACGGCACCGCCGCGGATGCTGCATTACGACCACCGGATCGCTGAAGCCGACGGACCTCGGCCCAGCGGCACGCTCGCTCGTCAGGCTGTCGCCACGGGACAGAGCGTGCTGCACCTGTGGGCCGGCAGCGAGGGCGGTGAAGTCGGTGGCGGAGCGGTGTCGCAGGCTGAAGCCTATACGGCGAGCGAAGGAGTCGACTGGGCATTCTGTGTGCCGCTGCCCACGGCGGCCTGTCGCGGCTGGGTGATCTATGTCACCGGCCAACTAACACCGCGACTCGATGGCGGCTACAACCAATCGCTGCAGGCGGCGCCCGAGGATCTGCACGACGATGTGAAGTTCGCCGAATTGGTTGGCACGACGCTGGGCAACCTCCGCCAAGCGCGGCTGCTGCAGCGGCAGCAGATCGGGATGCAGCGGTTCTTTGCCCCGGTGGTGATGGAGGCGCTGGCGGGCCGCGATCCCGATGAAGTGCTGCGGCCGCGGGAAACCGACGTGTCGGTGATTTTTTGCGACCTCCGCGGTTTTACCCGCCAAAGTGAGCAGTCGCAGCATCAGTTGCTGGAACTGCTGCAGCGGGTCAGCGACGCGCTGGGGGTGATGACCGGCGAGATTCTGCGGCAAGGCGGTGTAGTCGGCGATTTTCACGGCGATGCGGCGATGGGCTTTTGGGGCTGGCCGCTGGATCAGGAGGACGCGGTCGGCCGTGCGGCTCGCGCGGCGCTGACGATTCGCGACGCCTTTTATGGCCAAGGCATTCTAGGCAGTCTCACCGCCGCCGCGTCAGCCGGTTCAGAGACGCGAACTGGCCGGAACGCAGGGCGATATGGCTTCCACTGCGGGATTGGACTGGCGACCGGCCGAGCAGTGGTCGGGCGGATCGGCACCGTCGACCAAGTCAAAGTGACCGCATTTGGGCCCGTCGTGAATCTGGCCAGCCGGCTCGAAGGGATGACCAAGGTGCTCGGCGCGGAAGTGCTGTTGGATAAAGCTTCGGCCGACTGGATTCGCCAACATGAACCACTGGACCAGATGCGTGTCCGCCGATTAGCACGGATCCGCCCCGCAGGATTTACAACTCCGATCGATGTCCATCAATTGCTGCGTCCGGTAGGCACGCCGGGCTGGCCAAGCGACGATGATGTCGCCGCGTACGAACAGGCGCTCGAAGCGCTCATTGCGGGCCAGTGGGATCTAGCGTTTGAGCGGCTGCATGAAGTCGCCTCGACCGACCGGGCGAAAGATTTTCTCACGGCCACGATCCTCCGTCATGGTCGCGTGCCGCCGCCCAACTGGGATGGCGTGATCGATGTGGGAAAATCGTGATCGGCCGAGCTGAATAAAACTCCGGCCAGATTCCATCAGGCGGCGCGTCTCGACGTCGAGAGCTCCCGATTCTCTCAAACCTATCAACCCGATTCTTGTAACCTATCCAAACATGAGCGAACCCAATCCTACCGCCACGAATCTAACGGAATTCGAATCCACAAACCGAGAACTGCCCGATCTTGCCACCGCCGAAGCGATGCTCACGGCGGCAATCGGCCAAATCCGCTGGGCGCGGGAATACACTCAGAGTTTGTTGTCTGCAACGCCACGAGAACTGTGGTTTGAGCGGCCGCAGCTCACGCTTGCGCCAGCGCCGGGCGAGTCGCAGTCGTTTTGTAGTCACATCGCTTGGCAAGTCGGGCACCTGGCGGTCAGCCAGTACGGTCTGTTGATGTTCCGCATCCACGGACGCCGCGATGACGATCTCGAGCTTGTGCCCGGACGCTTTCGCAAGGCGTTCACTCGCGGCTCCGACCCGGCCCTGGTCAGCAGCTCGCAGTGGTCAGCCGACGAATTGATCGAACGCCTGGACCGGATTCATGCCGCGTCGCTCGCGGGACTGACCCAGGGCCTCGACAGCCGAGTGCTGCTGGAGAGCGTGGAAATGCCCTACGCCGCCTATCCGATTAAACTGGGGGCGATTCTCTTTTGCCCGTTGCACGAGCACATCCACAGCGGCCAGATCGGCGTGATCCGGCGCTGCTTGGGACTGGCTCCCGTTCGCTAATCTTCTAGTTTATTCGCAGAGGCTTTGTACCTTGCCAAAAGCTCCGATCACCGATGTCGTCTCCGAGTCGATTTACGACCATCCCAAGTACTATGATCTGGTGTTTGGAGCCGACTGCGCGGCCGAATTACAGTTCATCCGCAAATGCGGTGAGCGGTTCGCCGAGGGCGAGGTGCACAAGCTGTTTGAACCCGCCTGTGGAACCGGACGTCTGTTGGTTCACTTAGGAAAACGCGGCTATCAGATCGCTGGCATCGATCTCAATCCCAAGGCTGTGGAGTTCTGCAATGAGCGGTTGGCCAAACGCGGGATCGATGGCCAGGTGTGGGTGGCCGACATGTCGGATTTTACAGCCCCTGAGCGCTATGACATCGCGTTCAACACGATCAACAGTTTCCGGCATCTGACGACGCCCAAGCAGGCGCTGGGGCATCTGAAGTCGATGGGGCAGTGCGTTCGCAGCGGCGGGCTGTATCTATTGGGCATTCACCTCACGCCGACCGAAGCAGCGCCGAGTGAGACCGAGGCTTGGTCGGCGCGGCGGGGGAATCTTGCGGTTAACACTTATATGTGGACGATCGAACGAGACCCGAGCAAACGGATTGAAAGGTTTGGTATTCGCTTCGATATCCACACCCCGAGCCGCAGCTGGCGGATTGAGGATGTGTTGGTGCTGCGAAGTTATACCGCTGCGCAAATGAAGCGGCTGATTCGCGATAGTGGAGTGTGGGAGTGCGTCGAGACGTTTGATTTTAGCTATCGCGTCCATGCCCCGATCACCGTGGATGCCGCGACCGAGGACGTCGTTTACGTGATGCGGCGGCTGTAGCAC
>CALELC010000441.1 GCA_937904535.1 uncultured Planctomycetaceae bacterium | reverse complement strand
CCGGTAGCCATCGGATCGAGCGTTCCCGCATGCCCAGCCTTGGGCAGCTTCAACGGCTTGGGATACCGTTCACGCAGCACACGGACCACGCGATTGACAACATCGCGGCTGGTCATCGCTGGCGGTTTGTGGAGGTTGAGCAACCCGCTTAGCGTCGCTGGTTCAGTAGCCACGTTGCAGTCCCGGTTGAATATCGAGGTCCAGAGATGCGAACTCGCCGCGACGCACCTTTTCCCAACCGATCGCTCCCATCACCGCGTTGTCGGTACACAGGTCCGGCGGCGCGATGTTCAGCGAAAAACACTCTTGGGCGGCCGCTCGTTCCAGCTCACTCCGCAGCCTCGGATTGACCGCCACGCCGCCCCCCACACACAGTTGCTCCAGACCAAAGCGTCTGACTGCACGAGTCGCCTTGATCACCAAGCAATCAACCACGGCCGCTTCAAATGACGCGCAAATATCGGCCTTCTTCTGATCGTCGATCTCCAGCGTGTCGAAATCGACTTTGCCTGGACCGGCGATCGCATAGCGGACCGCCGTTTTCAGCCCACTGAAGCTGAACTGAAAATGGTCGTCGTGAATCATTGCGCGGGGAAACGCGTACGCTTGCGGATTGCCGCTCCGCGCCAGCCGCGAGACCGCGGGGCCGCCAGGAAACCCAAGCCGCAGCATTGCAGCAACCTTGTCAAACGCTTCGCCAGCCGCATCGTCGATCGTGCCGCCGAGATACTCCATATCCAGCGGCGTGGTGCAGCGATACAAGCTGGAGTGGCCGCCGCTGACCACCATCCCAATGCAGGGATAGACATTCCGCGGAGCCGCCGCGAGCTGACAAGCATACAAATGGGCGTGGAGATGATTGATCGCCACCAGCGGCTTTTCCCATGCGACCGCCAGCGTCTTCGCGGCCACCAGGCCGACCAACAGCGATCCCGCCAGTCCCGGAGTGTGCGCCACGGCAATCGCGGCCAATTCCTGCGGAGCGATTCCCGACTGCATCAGGGCCGAGTCGATCACCGGTAGAATACGTTCAACGTGTGCCCGTGAGGCGATCTCGGGCACAACGCCGGTAAACCGCTCATGCAGTTTTTCCTGAGTCGCGATGGAGCTGCCGAGCACGCGGCCGTCGCGATCGATCACCGCTGCCGCGGTTTCGTCGCAAGTCGTTTCGATGGTTAGTAGCGGCATGGTCTTGGCCATCATGCCCCGTCACCGGACAATCGCCAAGTACGGTGGATTCGCATTCGTTTCGCCTCATCCTGCCACGCAGTCTCCCATGCCCCAATCACTGACCCGCCCCGGACTGGCTCACCGCAGCGTTCGCTTTCACTGGGCGATTTCCCTGTCGATCGCCCTCGGTGTTGCGATCGCCACCGCGGTGATCACCGGCGCTCTTGTGGTGGGCGACTCGATGCGCGCCAGCCTGCGGGCGCTGACAATCGATCGTCTCGGCCGGATTGACCAGGTCGTGATTCCCGGAGTGTTTTTCGCTGTTGATCCACTCCCTGAAACCGCTGACGGTCGAGAGCTCCACCCGGTGATCCTGTTTGATCGCGCCGTCGTCGAAGCCGGCCAGGCAGCTGACGTCAAACGCGCTGGCAGCGTTCAAGTGATCGGAATCGACTCGCGGTTCTGGCAACTCGATAACAGCACAGTGGCCGAGCGGATCGAGATCGGCGACGACGAGATCGTGCTCAACCAAGCCGTTGCCGATGAACTTGGGGTGCAAGTCGGCGACCAAGTCACCGTCCGCCTGCCCGCCGAACAAGCCGTCCCCGCTGACAGTCCGCTCGGCCGGCGCGACGCGCAGACCGAAGGCATCCCGCGGCTGCGTGTGAAGGCGATCATCGAGAATCGCGGGCTGGGCCGCTTCGCCTTACAGCCCAACCAGGCCGAACCGATGACCGCCCTGCTGCGCCGCGCGACGATCGCTGAGACCCTGCAGCGCGAAGGCCAAGCCAATGCCCTGCTGGTCACTGGGCCGGAACATTCGCAGGCTGTCGATGCGACGGAACCAGGCCAGCCTGCTGATGAGTGGATCGACCGGCTGGCGCTTGGGCTCGACGATTTCGGCCTGCGGCTGGAGCGTCACCAGCAGGTATTCGCAGCCGCGGACCAGCCGCCGCAAACCATCTTCGATTATTACAGCATCACCAGTGACCAGCTGTTGCTGCCACCGGCCGCAGTCACTGCCATCCGCGCTCGATTTTCGGCCGACGACGCGATTCCAGTCATGACCTATCTGGCCAATGCGATCGAACGGATCGATCCGGCGACCGGCGAGGTCACTGCTTCGGTGCCGTACAGTACGATTACAGCGGTCGATTCACATGCCGTGTTGCCGCTGAACTATGAGCTGCCTGCGGAGGTCACTGCTCCGGCGGCGGACACGGCTAGCCCGTCGTCGGGTGAGCCGGTGCCGATCGTGCTCAACAACTGGACCGCGGAGGCGTTGTCGGCCGAGATCGGTGACACGTTACGGATCGCCTACTTCGAGCCCGAAATCGAAGGCGGCAAGGAAATCGAACGTTTTTTTGACGGCGTGTTGACCGACATCGTGCCGATCACGCGTCCCGCTAGGCCGTATCGCCGCACGCGGCCGGCGAGTTTTGATCAGCCGCCGACGGTCTACAACGACCCGCATTTAACGCCCTCGGTTCCCGGCGTCACGGACCAGGATTCGATTTCGGATTGGGATTTGCCATTCCCACTGGAGCGAGAAATCAGCAGCGAGGACGACCGCTACTGGAACGAGCACCGCTTGACCCCCAAGGCATTTCTGCCGCTTGCGGCCGGTCAGCGACTGTTCGGCAGCCGCTTTGGGGACACCACATCATTGCGACTCGAAGCGGCGGCGGTACCCGATGAGCAGCAGTTGGAAAATGACCTGCTAGCGGCGTTGGTCGCCGAGCGGGCCAGGCTCGGCTGGACACCGATTCCGATCCGCCAGCAGCAACTGGCAGCGTCCCGCGGAACGACGCCGTTCGATGCATTGTTTTTGTCGCTGAGTCTGTTTGTGATCCTGGCCGCACTGATGCTGATCGTGCTGCTGTTCCGACTCGGTCTGCTGCAGCGTGCCAAGGAATACGGCGTTCTGCTCGCCGTCGGGCTGCCGGGCACAACCGTCTCCCGACTAGCGCTGATGGAAGGAATGTGGATCGCAATCCCCGGGATTCTGCTGGGGATCTTCGGCGGGCTGTTGTATGCCGCAGGTGTCTTGGCGGCGCTCCGCACCTGGTGGGTCGGGGCGGTCACGGTGCCGTTTCTGGAGTTTCATGCCCAGCCGCAAAGTCTGATTCTGGGAGGAATCGCCGGTATCTTGGTTTCGTGGTTGACCCTGTTCTTGACCGCCCGGCGCCTGCGACTGACGCCGGCCCGTGAACTGCTCGCCGGCCGCGTGGCCGAACGTCACCGCGATCAGTTGCCGCTCTCATCACAGGAGAGTCCGCGTTGGCGTTTGACTCGCGGGTTACCGCTGGCGTTCGTCGGAATCGCGATTGTCCTAGCGGTTGTTGGGCTTCGTGGCAGCGGCCCAGCGCAAGCTGGCGCGTTCGTCGGCGGCGGCATGTTGCTGCTGGTTGCCTCCTTGCTCGTCACTCATCGCCGGTTGTCCCGTCCGCATTTGCCGGTCACAGGTAACTCCGTGATCGCCCCGCGCCGCCAGACACTCGCGAGGCTTGCTTGGACGAACGTGGGTCGCAACCCGCTGCGGAGCACTCTGTCGATCGGCTTGATGGCTTGTGCTTCGTTCCTGATCATCTCGATCGGCGCCTTCGAACTCCGGCCAACGGAGTCGGGTGCGGGCGGGTTTGAATTGATCGGTCAAACCGCGACGCCGTTTTATCGGGAACTAAATGACCCACAGGTTCGAGCTGACGTGCTCGGCCAGGATGTGGCAGTGTTGGCCACCGCAGAGATCGTGTCGCTGCGGCTGCGGCCCGGCCAAGATGCTAGCTGCAATAACCTCTACCAAGCGACCCAGCCGCAGGTGTTGGGTGTCCCACCGCAATTCGGCAAGTTCACCAAGACTCCGTTCGAATGGGCCTCGTCGGTCGATCCCCCCGCGGTCGGCGCTGCAGAGGGCGACAGTTGGTCGCCATGGAACGCGCTCGATCAGCCCGCCAGCGGGACGGCCGAAGATCCGGTGCCGTTGGTGCTCGACCAAAACACGGCGCTGTGGAGTTTGCAGATGCGCGGCGGGGTTGGCGAAATCCGATCGTTTGAGTGGACGTCTGGAAAGCCGATCTATTTCCGTGTGGTGGGGTTGTTGGCCAATTCGATGCTGCAAGGCAGCTTGATTATCGGCGAGCGCAATTTCGAAGCTCACTTTCCCAAGGTGAATGGATATCGCGTCTTTCTGATTCATAGCGACCAGCCGGAGGAAGCTCGTGCTGTCTTAGAAAATCGGCTCGGTGACCTCGGGATGGACGTCACCGCCACGCACACGGTGCTGTCGCGGCTGATGGCCGTGCAAAACACTTATCTGAAAACCTTCCAAAGCCTCGGCGCATTGGGGTTGTTGCTAGGTACGGTTGGGTTAGCGATCGCGCAGCTCCGCAGCGCCTTGGAACGCCAGGGCGAGCTGGCTGTGATGCGTGCCATCGGCTTTGCGCGGCGGCGGCTGGCGGCGGCCGTGATGTTCGAGACCGCCTCGGTGCTCGCCGTTGGCATCGGCTGCGGGGTGCTCTGCGCCGCGTTGGCGGTCGCTCCGTATTTGCTTTCTGGTCAGTCCCGTCCACCGATCGCAGCACCGATCGTTGCGGTCATCCTGATCGCTGCCGTCGGCCTGCTCGCGGGACTGCTCGCCGTGGCCCGCGTCGTCGGCATGCCGCTGGTCAGTTCGCTGAGGAAATAGCGGACACCAAGCTGGTGGCCCGAACAACTAGAGGCCAGCAAAGGCGTGGCGATATTTGCTAAACATCCTGCAACGATCGATTGGATCTTGCGCATTTTCGTGAAATGCCAACAAAGTCGGCGGCAGACATGTAAACCACCGCAGCTCGTCATAACCTCCTTCTAACAAGCCTCCGTGGCGGGAATTGGGAAGCGCGAGCCGAAGGCCTCGAACCATCGTGTAAAATGAACTCGGCAGATTGCCAAGTCCACCGATTGGGTCGCCCATCGCTGAGTCGAGCCCGACCGACCACAACACCAAGTCAGGGCAGAAATTTAGCATCTTGGGGACGGCCTCCTCAAGAAATCGCTGCAGAATCGCATGCGGCGACTGCACGCCCTCAAATTCGATCGACAAGATATTGGGCGCCGTCGTCATCGGATGTGCTTCAAGCCCTAAGGTTTTATCGGGGCGGGAATAGGGATACTCTCTAGCCGCCTGTTCATATCTGTTGTGAACCGGATCGAAGACGCCATCGATATAGCACTGTCGCTGCTCGTCGTAGGGTGAACGGTACGAAATATCGACAAAGAGAGTATTCGCTTGATTGGCAAGAACATTAGCAGTTCCATTGCCTCGATGGTGATCGATATCGATCACAACGACCTTATTAGGTTGACCAGGCCGAACTTCAGCGCTGTGATCTCTCGCGTAAAGCGCAGCAAGTGCAGCATTCGATAGATAGCAGAAGCCCATTGCAAGGTCGTGCTCAGCATGATGACCCGGTGGCCATACCAGCCCGAAAGCTGTGTCGCCCTTGTGAGAGCGAAGCAAGGCATCTATTACATCGCAAGCTGCACCAACTGCCAGGCGGGCTGCATCGAGAGTGCCAGAAGTGACATCGGCCTCCTTTCCAAAATCAGAAATGAAGGGATCCATGTTGGCAATGGAAAGAGCCGTTGAGCGAGCAGCACAGTCTGCAAAGTCTTGCAGGTACTGTGCATCGTGCCCAAGTTCGAGCTCACTCAAACTCGGCATGCGGTCCGAGCTAACCCAACCAATGGGATCGAGTGGATATCCCCTGCCATTGAGCAGCGGCCCTAGGATCGTCGAGGCAGCATTGGGGAGAGTTCGGAGTTGTAGCATTCTTGCCGCCTTGACGCACCCACACGCTTTGCCGGGGTGGTCATACTGAATACTTTTATCAAACCTGTCGCGGGTTCCTAGGTGAAGGCGTCCCAATTCGTGTGCATCAGGACTAAAGCACCGCTCATTCGTAAAGATTGTTAAGGACATCGGCGAGCGTTTCGGAATGAGAAAGTGTTTACCTAACGCATTTCCCATTGTCTGGAAATTGAACCTGCTTGCAAGCGAAAGTAGTCAACTTGCCTGAGGCAGTTCTGCAAAATGGGTGTGAAGAAACCTTCAGAGAGTCAATGCGCAGCCCCCTGGCCGCATGTTCCTTGTCGCTCGAGATGCCCGCTCGACTGCCGCCCCGAAAATGCGAAATGGGTCAGCATTCATTACGCCCCCGGCGTGATTCCGACGTGCATCAGCATGCCGTCGCGCTGCAGGGGAACAGGTGTAGATTGCAATCATGCTTCCCCGTTCCAAACGAGCTGCCACGCTATCCAAAAGTGCTTTACCACATCGGCGTTAAGATCCATGTTGGCCCGCTGGGCTTAAATGTCATCGGCAGCGACTGCCGCCTCGACTCCACGTTTGGGTGCCTCCAAGAGAACCTTGGGAAGCAGCGTGACTCACCCACGGATTGATTTTTGTGACGCTTAATGCCTGCAGATTGGATTCGCCGGGTTCAAGGCACCACAAGAAGAGCAGCGGCCGTATAGTCAAACCGCTTGAGTCTGTTAGTTGTTCTGGTCATTCACCTCGCTATGCTGTCGGCAGCGTGGATTGATCGTACCGTCCGCTGGGAGAACCTCGTCATGCAGATCGAATTGACGCCGACGCTGATCGACATGTACCGCGAAACGTTCGAAGGCTCGGTGAGGCCGAACTGGTGCTGGATCGTCTCCGGTCCGGCTGATCAATCGGTGCTCGGTAGCCTCGCTGCGGTGAAAGCCGACGAAGCCTACACGCCTCCCGGCCCCGACCGGCGTTCGATCGCCGCTCACGCCGCCCATCTGAAATACACCCTCGAACTGACACTGCAGCGTCTGCACGGTGAGAATCCGCCGGTCGATTGGGAAGGCAGCTTTGAGACCGGTGAGCCGAGTCCGCAGGCCTGGGAGCACCTGCAGCGGGATCTTAGAGCTGCCTACGAGGCGATGCTGGCTTTCTTCGATGCAATGCGTGAGGAGCCAATCTCGGCCTGGCAGCCGATCCAGGTTGCGGCGTTGGCGGCGATGACGGGGCACAATGCCTACCACCTTGGCGCTATCCGCCAGCTGATTGTCGCAGGCCCTAAGCGTGGGAAGCACTCCACCAGCGAAAGCGAATCAGTGACCTGAGGAGATTGGCAGAATGGTACCTGCTGCCGCTCCACCGGTGCC
>CALELC010000440.1 GCA_937904535.1 uncultured Planctomycetaceae bacterium | reverse complement strand
ATCCCTCTCTCGTCGATAATTCGCTTGTGAGCTCCTCTGGAAATCTCAACGATCCACTGACAGTGGGGTCGTCACCGATTGACCGCGTCCTTGGTGATCACCCGACACGGGACGAGTTGCCGAAACCGGACGCCTCGCTGGTCGGCTCTGGGGAAACGCGGATTCGGCATTTGGACACGGGCGCGTCACAAGCGGACGAAGAGGGCTCGGACGGTTTTCTCTGCGAGGCCGCCGGCACGGCCGCAGCCAACTCGATCCCGACGCGAGTGGGTGAATACCGCGTCGTGCGGCTGATCGGCAGCGGGGGAATGGGGCGGGTGTACCTGGCTGAACATGAACCGATGGAGCGCATTGTCGCGCTCAAAACTTTGCCGCCCGAACGGATGCAGCAGGCCAGTGCCGTTCAGCGGTTTTACGGTGAAGTTCGCGCTGCTGCCCGATTGTTGCACCCCAACATCGTGACGGCGTTTGATGCCGGACAGGTAAGCGGCGTCCACTTTCTTGCGATGGAATATGTCAATGGTCCCACGCTGGCCCAGTGGGTCGAGCAAGGGGGGCCACTGTCGATTGGGGCAGCCGTTGCGGCCATCCGTGATGCCGCTCGCGGCCTGGCGCATGCCCACGCGGCTGGCATCATCCACCGCGATGTCAAGCCGAGCAACTTGATGCGTGCGGAGGACGGAACCGTCAAAGTGGTCGACTTAGGCCTGGCCGCCGTCGGGAGTAAAGCTGCGGGCGCGGCACACGGCGCTGCGTCGGATGCCGGGCGGCTCGTCGGCACAATCGCCTTTATGTCGCCAGAACAGCTTGAGAATCCCGATGCGGTTGACGCCCGCAGCGACATCTACTCGCTCGGAGCGACGTTTTACTTCCTGTTGACCGGCCGGCCGCCCTACGAAGGCGAGTTCCTCGACCAAGTCCGTGGTCATCGCCATGATCCGCTACCCGAGTTGTTCGCGCTTCGTCCCGATGCAGATCTGCGGCTGGAACATGTGCTGCACCGGATGATGGCCAAACGGCCTCAGGATCGCTACGGCTCGCTGATGGAAGTCATCGCCGACCTTGCCATTCATGACTCCAGCGAATCCGTACCCAAGTGGATTACGACGCTCAGCGCTAAATCGCCCCGCATCGATTCCACCACCTTTCATTCACTGTCGACGCAGGGCGAAGTCCCCAAGGTGATGGCGATCGACTGGGGGATGTTCTACGGCACGGCCGCGTCAGCCGATCCCTCGGGCGAGGTTCAACTGTTAGCTCCTGCAGGTCAGCGCGCTGTGCCACACCGTTTGGCGATGGCGGATGGCCAGCCGCTGGTATTCGGCGATGCCGCTGCGGCGCTGCGGCAACGCCGCCCCGGGACCGTAATTCACTGCGTGCCGCTGTACATCGGGCAAACCAGATTGGAGCACGTCATCGCTGGTCGGCGGTGCCCAGCTGAGGTGTTGATGGCGTTGCAGATGCGACACTTGATGCATACTTGCTGGAGTGAGCGGAGTTCCCCACGTGCGGTGGCGATCACGGTTCCCTCGTGTTACGACCAGTTGCGACGGCAAGCCGTCCTGCAGGCCGCCGCGATCGCGGGATTCCGCTCTGTGCGGCTCGTCGATCGGTCGTTGGCCGCATTGCAGTCCTGGCATTTGGACCTCGCTCAGTTTAGTACTCCACGGCAAGCTCTGGGGACACCGACGAGCGGCCAAGGCTTCGCCGAGCGTGTCGATCGCGAACCGTTGCAACTGAGCGCCGAGGACTTTTCCCGTCCACAAATCGTCATCTCGGTTTCTGGAAATGCAACCGAAGTCGTGCTCGCCCGGCGACGCGGCCCCCGGGCACAGCAATTGGCGACGATTGGCCAGTGGCACCATGGGACGCTCCAGTGGCAACAGAAGCTGGTCGACCTGGCGGCGATAATCTGCCGCACCCAGCATGGATTTGATCCGCTGCAATCGCTGCCCCAGGCCGCTGCGCTGCAGGTGGCTTGCGAACGCGCGATGACCGGTTTCTTACTGTCTCCGGTGACAACCATTCGCTTACCGCGAGACCGCGGTGTGGTGGAAGTCAAACTGGACCGAGCCGCGTGGTTGGACGCCTGTGAACCGCTCGTGCAAGAATTGCTCGAAATGGTCGCCGCGGCGATCGAAACCGCAGCGGTCGACCCACAGCGAATTCGCCATGCCCTGCTGTTCGGCTTGCCGACGCGAATCGCTGCGAACCGCTCACGGCTGTTGAACGCTATTAATCCCGACGTGACCGGAATCGCCGTCGATCGTTCGGATTTGGCTCGGGGCGCAGCGGCCTGCATCGCGGGGGAGCTGCCCGGTCGCGGTGACATCCCGCTACCACCGCAACCTTGTACTTGCCACGCCATCGGACTTTTGGTTGTCGATCCGCATCGACGGCGGCGGATCCGCACCATGATCCCTCGTGGAACATTGATTCCGGCGCGCACTAGCCGGAGAATCGCGGCCGGAAAATCCGACACGCACAGCCTGACACTCGTGGAGTCTTCAACTTGGCGAGAGTCGTCCTGGCGATCACTCGGCGGACATCGACTGGCGACTTCGCCGGACAATCCGAGCCTGGAACTAACCTTTGAAGTCGATATGGACGGCCAACTGATCATCCGCCGCCGCGACCCGCAGTCGGGCATGATTGAGGTGTTGCCCGATCGCCCGCAGCCGAGCCTGGATGCCGCAGAAGTCGAGCAGTGGACCGAATGGGTCGCCGAATTGTTACCGGCCCCAAAAAAGACCGCTCAGTCCAAGAACTACGACCATCTCAAGAGTTAGCTTCGGTAGGCAAACGACGCCGTTGTCGGACACAGAATCGCAGCACTTGAGAATGCTCTCTTAATTGTGCGAGCCCTGATCTAAACAGAAAACTGACCTGTAATCGATCACTAAAGAATTAGGCTTGTTGATCAGCTTGGTGTAACCGTGCGAGTGCTGTTCGGTTCATGCATCGGCACCCAAAGCTTACAGGGCAAGCGATTCCTGATCGAAGATCGAGCTGACGATCACCCGCGACGACGGCGTGCGTCGCCGATCTCGCGGCCTAAACCAACCGTTCTGCCACCATTGGAGTTGGCGTCTGATTCTCCTACCTCTCCGCGATGGGCGACTGCAGAAGCTATCAGCCCCACAACGAAACGGTCCATCCGAGATTATTGTGGGTAGAGCTGTAGGCCGCCGCAGTAGAAATAAA
>CALELC010000439.1 GCA_937904535.1 uncultured Planctomycetaceae bacterium | reverse complement strand
CATTCGGCCCATGATCGCCGTCATCGTGCTGAGCGCGGCGTACTCGGTTTCGTTGGGACGCTCGCCACTGCGAAGGGCAGCGATCAGATCGTCGTGTTCCTGCTGCATCCCTTTGCTGCTACTCTCCTTGACGTCGCTTTCCCAAATCAAATTGCCGCGCAGGTCGAAGATTCGGGCCGCCGAGATTTCGCAGTAACCGCGCGTGCCGTGGAGGTGTTCTCCAACGCTCGTCACACAGCCTGCGATGTGGCGACACTGGCTCAACAGACGCGTGCCACCGGGATAGGTGAACTCGACCATGTGATGATCGAAGATTTGCCCGGTGTTTTCGCCCCTTCGGACTTCTCGACCACCTTGTCCCTGGGCTTCAGTCGGGTGACTCTGCAGCGCCCAATTGATCACATCCAGATTGTGGACGTGTTGTTCGGTGATGTGATCACCCGAGAGCCAATTGAAGTAGTACCAGTTGTTGAGTTGATATTCGAGTTCCGTTTGCGCGGGTCGACGGGGCCGTGTCCAGATGCCAGCTCCATTCCAGTAGGCGCGGGCGAAGATCGGTTCGCCGATTGCCCCGTCATGCAGCCGCTCGATGCACTGGCGGTAACGCTGTTCATGGTGCCGCTGGAGCCCGACCTGGACGGCAAGTCCTTGACGCTCAGCTTCTTTGCCAGCAGCCATCACGCGCCGCACCCCTGGCGCGTCGACAGCAACGGGTTTCTCCATAAACACGTGCTTTCCTGCCCGTACGGCCTGCTCGAAGTGCAGCGGCCGGAACCCCGGCGGAGTGGCCAAAATAACCAGGTCGACGTCGGTGGCCATCACCTGCTCAAAGGCCCGCAACCCGACAAACCGCTGATCGCTGTTGATCTCAACTTTGTCGGGATGCTTCCCTTTGATCGAGCGGTAGGCGGTCTGCAGATTGCTCGGGAACAGATCCGCCATGGCGGTCAAACGCACTCCCCCACCGACGGTGCTCAGCGCCTGAATCGCGGCCCCGGTGCCGCGCCCGCCGCAACCGACTAGACCGAGCTTGATTGTGTCCGATCCGTAGGCGTGCGCGGCGCGTGCGATCCCCAGGCTCCCACCGACAAATGCCCCACCGGCCAGCAATAAACCGCTGTCCTTGAAGAAGTTCCGCCGCGAGTTGCTTTTAGCGGAGCCAGGTTGAGGCTGCGGATGGTCGGTCATCAGGCGTCGGTCCGTTACGGTGCGTGAGGAAGGTGCGAGCGCAAATCACTTACCCGCCCATCAGCTCAGTATAAGCGTCCCCAGGGGTGGATTCAAACGAACCAGCCAGCCTGCGTGCCAGCATTCACGCAGTGCTTGCTACATTCCCAGAGCCGTCATCCGCCGCCCGAGGCTTCATGGACAGAGCAGCATAATCGCACTATTACTGTGCGGTTCGTTCCTGCCACAGTAATATCGTCCAGAGTCAACTCTGCTTGGGCACCCTTGGCTTCGTTTCTTTCCTCCGACTCCACCCGCACGATGCTAGATCGCAAGTTCATTCTCAGTCACCCAGACCTCGTCAAAGAAAACTGCCGCCGACGCGGAGTGAGCTGCGACATCGATCGGTTGATCGAACTGGAACAGAAACGTGCCGAGCAATTGCAGGCGGCTCAGGATCTGAATCGTCAGGCCAACGAAGTCAGCCAGTCGATCAGCAAAGCGAGCGACGATGCGGATCGCCAACAGCGAATCGCCCAGGGCCGGGCGCTGCGCGAACAGAAAGACGCCGCGCAAAGAGCGCACGACGAGTTGGAGGCGGCGATCCTCGAAATTCTGAAACCGATCCCTAACCTGACTCACCCCGATGTGCCAGTTGGCGGAGAAGACGACGCGAACGAGATTGCTCTCGGCAAAACGCCCGTCCCACAGTTTGATTTTCCCGCCCGTGACCACCTCGAGCTCGGCCGTCTGCACGATCTGTTTGACTTCGAAGCTGGAGCTCGTGTTGCCGGAGCCGGGTTCTATTTTCTGAAAAACGCCGCAGTGCGTCTGGACTTGGCGCTGCAACATTACGCGGTCACGCTCCTGAGCTCCAAGGGCTTCACGCCGGTAACGACCCCGGACCTGGCCCTGACCGAGATTCTGCAGGGCACTGGTTTCACCCCGCGCGGACCGGAAACGCAGATTTACAGCATTGAGAATACTGAACTGAACCTCGTCGCCACCGCCGAGATCACGCTCGGCGGAATGCTTGCTGGCCAGACGCTCGACGCGGAACAGCTTCCGATTCGCTTGTGCGGACTGAGCCATTGCTTCCGCACCGAAGCGGGCGCGGCCGGTCGAGCTTCCAAGGGCTTGTACCGCGTGCACCAGTTCACCAAAGTCGAAATGTTCGCCTTCACGACTCCCGAACAAAGTGAGTCGGTGCATGAAGAGATGCGCTCACTCGAATGCGAGTTGTTCGATAACCTGGGGATTCCCTACCGAGTGATCGACACCGCCTCGGGCGACCTCGGCGGTCCGGCGTATCGCAAGTACGACCTCGAAGCTTGGATGCCTGGACGCGGCGACGGCGGCCAGTGGGGCGAGGTAACAAGCACCAGCAACTGTACC
>CALELC010000438.1 GCA_937904535.1 uncultured Planctomycetaceae bacterium | reverse complement strand
CATCACACCGGATGCGTTTCGCGCAGATGTGCAGCGCTCTCGCGAGGTCATCGAGCAAGCGTCGGGTGTTCAAGTAACGGCATACCGCGCTCCGAGCTTCTCGGTCAATCACCGCTCATTGTGGGCCCTCGATGTTCTTGCCGAACTTGGTTTCACAATTGATAGCAGTATTTTTCCTGTAAGACATGACCGATACGGGATTCCGGACGCTCGGCTCGAGCCGCATCGAATCGAGACGGCAGCCGGGGTGATTACCGAGTTCCCGCCCTCGGTATGGCAACTGGGACGCTTCAATCTGCCGATTGCTGGTGGTGGATATTTCAGGCTATACCCGCTGAATATGACCCTCCGCGGCATCGCCGCTGTGCTGAACGCACAACGTCCGTTCATGTTCTATCTGCATCCCTGGGAAGTCGACCCCGATCAACCACCGGTCAATGGCGTTGGCTGGAAGCGTCGGTGGCGACACACAGTCGGGTTGCGTTGTACAGAATTGAAATTAAAAGGCTTGCTAAAGTCGGTGCACTTCGACACACTTTCGGCGACCTTAGAAACCTACCGGCAAAATGAATCATTGGTAACTATTCGGCCACAACGGTTGGATCAGCCGATTCCGCAGGGAGCTTCGACGGCCTGCATTGTCAACTCTGCAAGTGATTCATTCTGAATGTCGATGTGATGATCGCCGCTCTGCGACTGAGCCTTCTTCGCCGTTTTCAGACAAAGTAGGTATTTGAAGATTTCGTCTCAGTGACTAGAGGGCGGGTAGGGTCGAGCGGGACGCCCGTCGTATTGGGTCGCTCGAAAGACCGCGGCGAAACACGGATCCCATTCGTAAGAATGGGGAGCGGCGGATTAAGAGGCATTTGTATTCACAGGTAGTGGCCATGGATGGTCGCAGGGTTCGCAAATCCGAATGCGTCAATCAATGGGGACTGATGTCACCCAAGGGAACGAAGTGCGCTTTGACCGCAACGACCGCCCCGGCTGGTGTGGATGCCACGCGGTGAGCGTTAGGAAACCGTTGAGTGCAAGGCCGCCCGGTCGCGTTTGCTGAAGCATGTAATTTTTAATGTTGCAGCGTTCAAACGAACTTTCAGCCGCACCGGACTACCATTTCCGGTATCGTCCGGACATCGATGGTCTGCGCGCCGTTGCCGTGCTGCTCGTTGTGTTGTTCCACACCGGGCTAGGTTTCTCCGGCGGATATGTTGGCGTTGACGTGTTCTTTGTGATCTCAGGCTATCTGATCACTGGCCTTGTGCTGCATCAGCAGGCAAGAGGGACGTTCAGCATGGTTGAGTTCTGGAAACGCCGGGTCCGACGCATTCTCCCTGCGGCGACGTTGGTTGTGGTTGTGACGCTGTTGGCAGGATTTTTTCTGCTGCTTCCTCAAGATCTGGCAGAGTTAGCTGAGTCGGCAATTTACCAGCAGCTAATGGCTGCCAACATCTATTTCTGGCACAACACCGGTTACTTTGACGGTCCGGCTCATTTGAAGCCGCTGCTGCATACTTGGTCGCTCGCGGTTGAAGAGCAGTTTTACCTGGTGTATCCGCTGGTATTGGTCTGCTGTAGCCGGTTATCGCAACCTACGCGCGTCATGTTGCTCATTCTGGCGGCGGGACTTTCGTTCGCACTGGCCGCTGTTATGGTGGCAAGACATCCAGGCGCGACGTTTTACTCGCTGCCAACTCGTGCATGGGAACTGCTGCTTGGTGGCATTCTGGCAGCCTGTCCAGCAGTCATGTTGCATAGACGCTGGCAAGCCGAGTTCTTCGGAGCATTGGGGTTGGCGTTGATCGGCATAGCAGGGCTTACGTATGACGCTGATACAACCTTCCCGGGGCCAAACGCGCTCATACCCTGCCTTGGGGCAGCTATGGTGATCGCAGCGGGCAATGTAGATGGTACGACCGTGGGACGCTGGTTGGCGAAACCACCGGTCGTCTTCGTTGGATTAATCTCTTATTCGCTGTATCTATGGCATTGGCCGCTGCTCGTCTACCAACGCTACTGGTATGGGGATCAGATTGACCTCACCGGCCGGTTGGCAGTCTTGGTGGCAATGTTTGCACTGGCGATTCTTTCCTGGCGATTCGTTGAGGGGCCCTTCCGCACTTCGCCGCTCCTGACCAGGCTTTCAGGCCGTTCATTGGCGACCGCCGTTGGGGTATCGATGGTGTTGGTGGTGGGCGCTGCCACGCAAACGCTGCGTGCCGAGGGTTATCCTGCGCGGATGCCGGCCAAAGTGTTGGCTATCATCAAGGATTCGTCCAGGCCGCAGGATTTGAAAGCGCTGGACCGTGACGCCGCAGCCTGCGACAAGGACGAGCTGCCATCGATCGGTCATCGTGACGCGACGTTACCGATATCGTTTGTATTGTGGGGCGATAGCCACGCCCGCGCGTTGGTGAACCTGTGTGATGAGCTAGGCAAACAACACAGGCTCCGGGGAGTCGTCGCGACTCGTAGTGGGACACCGCCGCTGCTGAATCCGACGCCTGAGGAGGCTCCAGTGGACGCTCAGAAGTGGAACGAGGCAGTGCTCCGTTTCTTGAGACGGAATCGGGTTGAACATGTCATCATCGTCTCACGCTGGTCGGTCTGTGTCCGTACACGCCAAGGTGAGGACGCATCAGGTTTGGCCGCCTCGCTGGCTCATACCATCGATGCACTGTCTGAGATGGGGATTCGACCGTGGATCCTGATGCAAGTTCCTGAACAGCTAAAGAACCCGCAGCATGAGCTGGCGTTGGCAGCATGGTCCGGCGGTGACATTCCGGTTGGTGTTACTGCGGAACAACATGCCGCAGCCAGTCAAACCGTGGTTCAAGCCTTTACGGACTCGCAGATTGACCCGTCACTGATTCTAAATCCGTTGGCTTATTGTTTCGATGCGCAGAATCGATCGCGTATCGGATCGGCGAGCCGTTCTTTTTATCGTGACGACGACCACCTTTCGGACGCTGGTGCATTGCACTTGATCCAGCCGGTGCTGAAGCCGGTCTTTGAGTCGATTGCTACGCAGCTAGGAGTCGTCTCCGACTCTGGGAAGACCGCCCCGGCGGACGCGGTACCTTAGCCGTAGGAATCACGATCTGGCGAGAGCGAGGTCAATCCGTGACGGAGCTGTCGCAGCAATTGGTAGAAACGCTGAGTTCCGACGCTTCATCCCGTTGCGATCCTTAAATATCGACTGAACTGATATTGGAAACGAAAATCAACATATGAACACGCCTGCTCCAGTAAGCCCTGAGTCAACTCCTATTGTCTCTGCTGAGACAACAGATCGACGTGGGCATCTTCAGCGGGTATTGATGATCGCCTATAATTTTCCTCCGGCTGCCAATGCTGGAGTCCATCGTACCCTGCGGTTCTCAAAATATTTAAGTGAGTTCGGATGGAATCCTACTGTTCTGACTCGCAATTGTGAGCCCGAAGCGAGTGGGGATCGGCTCCTGGCGCAGGTGCCGCCGGAGGTGGCCATTCACCGGGTGGGGCGTCAAGAAAATAAAGCCAACGCCGCGCCCACTGGTGAAGGATCCGACGCGGCTATCGAAACAGGTGGCCGCGTAGCACGCTCAGGCGCTCGTGCGCTTCTGCCTCCTGCTGCGAAGACTGTCTTGGGTTCATTCCGTGACCTGCTCACGGAAACGCCAGATCAGTACATTGGTTGGTCGCGTCTGGCGGCGAAGCGGGCGACGGAACTCTGCCGCCAGGATGGATTCGACGTGGTTTACACCACGGGGCCGCCCCATTCAACGCATCTCGCCGGTTTAAAGGTCCATCAGCGTACGGGCATCCCTTGGTTGGCTGATTTTCGTGATCCGTGGGCTCGTCGACCGTGGAGCAAGGCACGGAATCCATGGGGGCAAAGATTTTTTCCTTTTCTCGAGAGCAAGGTCGCGCGACTGGCGACTTGCGTCGTCCTGAACAATGAGGCTTCCGCCGAGGATTTCCGGCGTGCGTACCCTCACCTACCTGCGGAAAAGTTCGTCAGCATTCCAAACGGGTACGACCCTGATCTGATTCCACTCACGCGGCAACTTGCGGAGCGTTACCCGGCAGGTCGAGGCTCGTCGGGAGCCAATCGGCTGCCGGTGTTCTGTCATCCAGGAACGCTTTACGGCCAGCGGGATCCTCGAGCATTACTCGAGGCAATTGCTCAGTTGCACGCGAATGGAACCGACGTTCGCTTTCAGCAAATTGGAGTAGCGGCCGAACGTTATCACCCTGCTGTTATCGCAGCCGAGTTGGGAATCGAGCACTTAGTTGAATGCTTACCTGTTGTGCCGCATGCCAAGGTGATGGAGTACATGGCGCAGGCCGATGTGCTCGTTGTGATCCAGCCCAATGGCCCTTTAATGGTGCCCGGGAAGCTCTATGAGATGTTGCTTTTCGACAAACCGCTGCTGGGTGTTTGCGATAGCGTTGCCACCAGTCAGGTGATTGAGGCGGCTGGGCTAGGATGGGTTGCTGCCAGCACGGATGTATCTGCAATTGCCCAGGCGGTAGGCCAGGCAGTGGCGGCTGCATCGGCCGGACCTGATCCGCGTCGGGATCATTCCCGTCAACAATTCAATGGCAGAAATCTGACTGCCGCGCTCAGTCAGGTGCTCCAGCGTTGTGCCTCCATGAGCCGTCGCTAGTCTCAGCTCACGCGCCAAAAAGTAGGAATCGTGTCGTCGACTGTTCAAATACCGGCCCCACCAGATCCCATTCCGGCTGCCTCGGAGCCGTCGCGCAAGGCAAGGCAGCCGAAGATGGATGTGTACTCGGGCGTCCGTTGGAGCGCGCTCTCCAAGTACGGCACCCAGGGGATGCAATTTTGCATCTCAATGGTGCTGGCCCGATTGCTGGCACCGGAGTATTTCGGCCTGCTCGGTATGGCAACGGTAATCACTGGGTTTGTGCAGATTTTTAGGAACCTGGGATTCAACAGCGCCATTGTGCAGCGAAAGCAGTTGTCCGACGAACTGCTAAGCACTCTCTTTTGGGTGAATCTAGCTGCATGCTTTCTGGTGGCTCTCATAGTCCTTGGCATTGCACCGCTTTCGGCGATGGTCTACGACGACCCACGGGTGACACCGATTGTGGCGGTACTGTCGCTCAATTTCGTGTTCGCGGGCTTCACGATGATTCCGGCCGCACTGATGCAGCGGCAAATGGAGTTCAAGAAGCTTGCCATTCGCGAGTTCGGCGGTGTGATTACTGCTGGACTGACCGCGATCCCGCTTGCCTACTTTGGTTGGGGGGTGTGGGCATTGGTGGGCAGCACGCTCGCCAGTTCCGCGATGCAGATGATTTTGATTAATCTCGCCGTGCCATTTAGGCCACGACTAGTCTACGACCGAGAAGGGTTGAGCGAGTGTTTTCGGTTCGGTCTCAACCTGACCGGCTTTAATTTCTTTAACTACTTTGCTCGCAATGCAGACAACTTCATCATCGGTGTGTTTTTAGGACCCGTCGCGCTCGGGTACTACTCCGTGGCATACAAGTTAATGCTGCTGCCAAGGGATTCGATCACGAGTGTGATCACCCGCGTCCTGTTTCCCAAGTTTTCGCAGATGCAGGATGACGACGAAAGGTTGGCCAACGCTTACCTGCGTGCCTGCGGGGCGATCGCGATGATCACCTTTCCAATGATGTTTGGCCTTGCGGCAGTGGCTGAACCCTTTGTTCGAGTGGTTCTTGGCGAAAAATGGTTAGCAGCGGTACCTTTGATTTGGATTCTGGCACCGCTGGGAGCCGTCCAATCGCTGTGGAACACCGCAGGACAGTTATTTCTCGCAAAAGGCCGTGCCGAATTGCATTTCCGACTCGGCGTTGTCGGCGGTGTCCTATTTGTGTGCAGTTTCCTGGTCGGCGTACCGTGGGGAGTGACGGGAGTCGCTATCGCTTACGCCGTTGCCTGTGCCTTTTGGATACCAATTTGGTTTAAGGTCGCATTTTCGCTCGTGGGGCCATTGTCTTTACGCCGTTTCGCTACAGAAATCCTCCCGCATGTAGCAGACAGCGTACTCATGGGGCTGGCTGTCTTATGTTTTCAATCGATTCTGCATCAGTTTTCGATCAGTATGGAATGGGTTTTAGCGGCAAGCACCGTGTTTGGAATGGCGGTATATGGGATGTTGTTGTTCCGGCGGCAGTCCACTGCTTTAGATGATCTGATCAAGTTGCTTCCGTTCTCACTGTCACGCCGCTTTGAAGGTTTGATTCGTCGCGTCTAACCGGGTTGGGATAGAAAGTTGACTTGGCAATGCTGCATTGCCTCAAACTCAAAGTAAGTCCGCGCTCTTGGCGAGTGCCGATGGCCTTCAGCGGCTGTTCTGAAGTTACTATTGCCTGAATTGCATTATGTACAAACAAGTTCGCAGTCGACTCTCCGATTACACAGCTCGCCGCTTGCAAGCGTGGCATCAACAGCGCACACGCGCCGGGGTTTGGCCCGCCGTCGATGCGACCACTTGGGCGCGAACGCCGCTAGGTGTGAGAAAGTGGCTGCGACGTCGGGTCCTGCGCCCGTTGGAGGGGGTCGCCAAGTGTGGGGCAAGCGAAAGCAAATATTTGAGTCAGGTTCTGAGTGACAACATGAGCGGCTGGGCGCTGTCAGCTTCGACACTTGCGTTCTTAGCCAGGCACCTTGAGACACATCAGCCACATTGCATCCTTGAGTTTGGCAGCGGCGCCAGTACGAAGTTATTTGCACTTTACGCGCGGGAGATGAAGCAACTCGGTAAGCACGTGACCTTTGTGTCCCTTGAGCACGACCAAGACTGGCTTAATCAGAGCATTTCGGAGCTCAAAGAATCCGGTTTAAATGAATTCGTGCATTTGTTTCATTCGGATTTGGTTTCGCAGCCGCTGAACGGACGAGAGATTGTCAGCTACAAGCTTCCTCAGGAGTGCGAGATGATCCTGCGTAGCGCCGGCGGAGTTGATCTGTTCCTGATCGACGGACCACCGCGACGTGTCGGCCGGTCGGGGTGTTTGCCGGTCGCAGCTGCCTACCTCGCCGAGAATGCGACGATCATTTTGGACGACGCTTTCCGACCTGAGGAGCTAAACGCAATGAAGAACTGGTTTGCCAGTTTCGACGGCAAGTTGTCGCGTCCCAGTTTGTTGCTCTTAGACAGTCATGGTACCGGACTGATGAAGTGGCACTGTCAAGAGGTTTCGGCGTAGTTCGCGAACGGATCCGTACCGAAGGTACCGGGCTCGCGTACCTTTTCGCAGACGCTGGCGTCAGAAGAAGTAGTGGATTTACCTATACGGGGCTAGTTAGTTGGCAGAAACTGTCGGAATCGTAATTCCCGCCTATAACGCTGAACGCTTTATTGACCGCACACTGGACGCGGTGCGAAGTCAGTCGCGGTTTCCCGATGAAATTGTGGTGGTTGACGACGGTTCAGCGGACGAGACGGCTGCGCGTGTGGCCGAATGGTCACATCGTAGTGGATTCAGCGTCAAGGTGATCCGTCAGCAGAACGGCGGGGCGTCATCGGCACGGAACGCCGGCATTCAGGCTGCTTCCACGGATCTCATTGCCACGCTGGATGCTGACGACATCATTTCGCCGCACCACCTGGCGACGCTGAAACGCGGCTTTGAGATTGAACCTGAGTTGATTCTCTGTTTCGCCGACGCGACGGTCCATAGTGAAACCGGGATTATTCGTGAGAGCTTCTTGCGTGGCAGCGACATCGAGCAAATGGAATACGAGGTCAAAGAGGACCTGCGTGTCATCCGAGGCTCTGCATTCATAGGCATCGTTGGCGGAAACCGCATCCCCACGTCCTCGACCATGTTTCGTCGGCGTGTTGCTCTTGAAGCCGGGCTGTATGACACAAAGCAGAAGCAGTGCAACGACACTGAGTTTTTACTAAGGCTGTCGAGGCTAGGCAGGTTTGGGTACTTCGATGTTCCGATTAACGCTCATCAACGCCATGGCACCAATCTCACACACCCCCGACACCGCGTTGCAAACCGTAAGTTCCGCATCCAGATGTTGAGAAAAATGCTCAACAACCGACAACAACTGCAACTTTCGGCAGCGGAGATTCTGAAGACGCAGACGGCACTTGATCGTGCGATCCAGTCGCTATTGACCCATGCCGCGGGGCGAGGATTGTTGACGTATGGGCGAATTAGCCTGGAACTTGTTCGGCATGGATCACTGCAGCCATTAGCCAAGCCGGGCAATCTATTACGCGCCCTGCGTGCCAGCACGTTCAGCGGACATTCGGCAGCTTAGGTTCCGTAATTTCAAGTGAAAGAATGCAAGCGATGCCGGCGTCCAGCGCAAATCAGATGCGGGTGCGGTTTCCTGACGGGGAAGCGCAAGCGATGATCCGAGTGGCGTTTTTGGTGCATAGTCTTCAGGCTGGCGGTATTGAGCGATCGATCACACGCATCGTTAACGGCTTAGACACAACGAAGTTCGAGCCAACGATAATTTGTTTGGATCGGTCGGGCCCAGCAGCCAATTGGTTGACCCGTGCCGTACCGATCGTCGAGATCGGAAAACGCCCGGGTACCGACCCGCTGGCGATTGGACGTTTGGCTCACGTACTTCGTGAACGGCGAATCGACCTCGTGCAGTCACACAACTGGGGCACGCTGATCGAGTGCGTTTTAGCCCGAAAGCTGGCGGGGACACGGTTTCACGTTCATGCCGAACGCGGGACGGTCCTTGGGATGGTCAATCCGCAGGGACTGCGTCACACGTTACGTGCTGCCGCCATGAAGCGGGCCTTGCGGACCGTGGATCGCGTTATCAGTAACGCCGAAGCGGTGGCACAGCGAGTTCAGGCGCGGTGTGGTTACCCGGCCCAATTTATCACAATCATTCCCAACGGCGTGCCGAAGACGACCGATGAATTGCGGGAAGCCGATCGGGATGCGATTCGCCGTCGTCTCGGCGTTGCTGAGCATGAGATCGTAATCGGCAGCGTCGGGAGGTTGGCGCCGGTCAAGGGATTTGATTTGGCGCTGCGTGCGTTTGAAAAGCTGCAGCAACGGCACTCGCCCGTACACTTCTTATTAGTCGGCGATGGCCCTGAGGCGGACGCGTTGACTGAGTTGACGAGTGCACTGGGACTGGCGGGGAAGGTTCATTTGGTGGGGCGCCAGGAGCGAGCCGAAGTCTGGTTGTCGGCGATGGACATCTATGTCAACTCCAGTCATAGCGAAGGGATGAGCCAGTCGATTATCGAAGCGATGGCAGCTGGACTGCCAATTGTCGCAACCGATGTAGGTGACAGTGCCGTACTGATAACGAAGGCGGAGCTTCCCTGTGGAGTGATCTGTCCGCCTTCCGAGGTCGACTCGCTAGCTGAATGCTTTGATCGACTGGTGAGCGACATGTCAGCACGCCGGGAGTTGGCGCAGAATGCGATTCGCTGCCATGCCAGCTTTTACAGTGAAGAGGTGCTGATCGCGTCCATACAGACTCTTTACGACGAGGTTCTCAGTCGCGCAAAACGCACTGGGCAAGCCCCGCATCCAGTTGGACCTCAGCGGATGACCACGTGACGCTTACTCTGATCATTTGGTTGGTGCTATTCGCCGGACTGACGGGCGCGACGATCGTGCGCCCAGTGTTTGGTGTTGCACTCTACATGTTAACGTTCTTTCTGTCGCCGCCATTTTGGTGGTGGGGCGACCCGATTGAGGCGATTCGCTGGAACCTGATCAGTGGATTCGTGTTGCTTGGCGCTGCGGCGCTGTGCCCGTCACCTGAGGGCTGTGGGAAGGTCCAGAACCTGTGGCTAATTGCGCTGGCAATGATTTTGAATGCCACATTTGTCAATTTTGCAATTGGCGGCAACAGTGAGGAGAGCTCGGAAGCGTACGTCATGGCGGTCAAGTTTTTTGCCTTGATGTACATGATTTACCGCACGGTCCGCTCGGTGTCAGACCTGCAAATTGTCATGTTGTCTATTTTGCTCGGTGCCGCATACATCGGGTATGAGGCGACCATCAACGGACGCGGCGATATCGTTAAGAACCGGTTGGAGGGTGTCGGTGCGCCTGGAGCGACGACCGCTAATCATTTCGCCTCATTGATGGTGACGATCATGCCAATGGTCGCCCCATTCTTCCTGGCCGGAAAGACCTGGATGAAGGTGCTCGTGGTTTGCCTTGCACCGATGATCGTCAACGTCGTGTTGCTGTGTAATAGCCGCGGCGCCTTTCTGGCTGCTATCGGTTCAGCCATCGTCTTCATTGTGGTTGCTCCGAAAGTCGTTCGCGCTAAGGCACTCCGTGTAGTTGCCGTGGCAGCCCTTGGGGTCTTTATGATGCTCGGTGACGGCCGCATCGTTGAGCGCTTCCTGTCAACATTTGCCGGTAGCGAGGTGCGAGATCGCTCGGCACAGTCGCGATTCGACTTCTCCCAGGCCGGATTGCAGATGATTGCCGATTTCCCACTAGGAGCGGGCGGAAATGGGTTCAAAAAAGTTCATGGACTGAAATATTTGCGAGAGACGGGGGCTTCTGACATTCCGCGAGCGGTGCACAACGGCTACATCAACGAAGCTTGTGAGTGGGGGCTCCAGGGACTCCTACTACGTATGTTGTGGTTCCTTCTCGCCGCTAAGCTCGCCTTTGATTACACGCGTCGGGCTCGCGACAACCCAAATATCGACCAGTTTTTGTTGTTGACCCAATGTGCATTGCTTTCTGGTCTTGCCGCATATCTAGTGACCTACATGTTTGGTGACCAGAACAGTAGTGAGTGGGGCTATTGGATTGTGGCACTCATCATCACGACCTGGACGGTCGGGCTAAGACTGGAGCACGAGGCAGAAGATTGGGTTGATTCAGAGATGGACGAGGAGCTGGGGGATGAGACCAGGCAGTGGGTGGCGTCATGACTGCGGAACAGCTTGATGCGCACTTGTCAGCAGCCATGAAACGGCCCAGCAGTGAGATTCGACGCCGCGTTTGCGACGGCGTTACGGTCTATGAAAAGCAGTACACAACCGGGGACTGGGGCGCGGATGCTGAAACGGTACGCAAACGAGCTGAGCGCGAGTGGCAGTTACTACAGTCCATCCAAGCCAACAATCTCTTCACAGGTAGACTTGGTGTCGTTCAGGTCGCCCATTGTGATCCGGTTTCCGCGACCATTGCTACCCGCGAGATCCCCGGTCAGTCGCTAGAACAGTGGCTTTCTCGACCGTTACGTCGCGCTCGATCGCAGATCCTTCCCTGGCTGCTGGCCGGCCGTTGGTTGCAAGCGTTTCAGACCTTGCCATTGCCGGAATCGGCGCATGAGTCATTTGCGGAGCAAGATCCGACCGATCTTTGCAAATACTGTGACCTGCGCTTAAGGTCCCTCGCTGACTACGGTTTTCGTTGGCCCAGCGGGTCGGTTCGCGAGAAACTATTGGAATTCATCCGCCAGCTCGATCAAGCAGTCCCCGAACGGGACCGGCGATTGGTTTGGGTGCACGCGGATTACGCACCCGGCAATCTAATGTGGGGTGACGGAGTATTGACACCGATCGACTTCGCGATGGCGCGGGCCGGTAGACCGCTTGATGATGCGACCTATCTGATTCACCGATTGGAGATGCATCGGATTTACCGCCCCTGGCGGCAGCTGCCTGTTGGTGTCTACCGCCGAGCCATTTTGCGTGGGTTGGGCTGCGAAGGTGCAGAGCACTCACCCGCGTACCGGGTCTTGATGATCAAGCACCTGATCTGTCGTCTTCACACCTACGTCCGTCGGCCAGCCCGCTCGCTGAAGCAGGCGTTGCACGACCGCTACGTTCGCCAGGTGCTGCGACAGCGATTGCAGCACTTCGCGCGAGGTAGCTCCCCGGTGTAAACGTCTTTAGCTTGCGGGTGGGTGAGCAAGTAAGATTTGAATGGCGATGGTTGGCGCGTGAGCGATGTTTTGAATTTTGCAGATTCGCATTTCTCGCCGAATACCTTGGCCGGACAAAGATGTAGCCGAATTCTTGATCAAGGGGATCAAGGCCGGAACTGAGAACTACATGAACGATCTCAAACAAACCGAAGTGATTGGTAGCGTGCGGCGGGAGGTGGACCGAAGCAAGAGTGATCTGAATGCCGTCGGTAATCAGGGAGTCCCGTCGGCGCGACCTCGATCCGGCCGTGTGCTGGTATTGGGATCCGATACTCGCAGTTTTCTGAGTGTCGTCCGTTCATTGGGCCGGTATGGGCTGGATGTGGAAGCAACGTGGACACAGGGCGGCAGCAATGCCTTGCGTTCCCGGTACCTCAAGCAGACGCACGAATTGCCGCTCCCGTGGAATGCACCGGAAGGTTGGCTTGGGGCGTTCAACGAATTGTTGTCTGCCCGTGACTACGATCTGGTGGTGCCATGTAATGATCCCGCACTGATCCCGTTGCAGCAGTCGCGTGACGAATTGCACCGCAGCAGTTCGGTTTACCTGCTCGACGATCGCACCTTTGAGATTTCACAAAGCAAGATTCTAAGTTCGCAGCTTGCGGCTACCTTGCAGGTACATCTACCTCGGACCGCTGTGATTACTGATGTGAAGCAGGGGTTGGTATTTGCCAAGGAGGCGGGTTATCCGGTCGTACTCAAGCCAGCACAGTCGTATAGTGCTGCGAAACTGCAGCGCAAATCGGAAGTGTTGACGGTTCGCTCCGAAGCAGAACTGCTGCTCAAGCTGACAAAGCTCCTTGAAGACGGTGAGGTGCTAATTCAAGAGTATTTCACCGGTGTGGGCACCGGTATTGAGTTCCTTGCCCGCGATGGGAAGCTGTTGTATTGCTTTCAGCATCTGCGACTACATGAGCCGCTCAAGGGCGGCGGCAGCTCATACCGGATGAGCATTGAGTTACACCCTGAAATGCTTGACGCTACTCAGAAATTGGTAGCATCGTTGGACTACAGCGGCGTTGGGATGGTCGAGTTCCGCTGGGACCGGCACTCGAATCGGTGGATTTTCGTCGAAATCAACGGCCGATTTTGGGGTTCGCTTCCTCTCGCGATTGCTTGCGGCGCCGATTTTCCGAAATTCCTTTACCAGAGTTTTGTTGAGCATCAAACGCAGTTTCCGTCGGGTTACCGAGTGGGAATCTGCTGTCGCAACTGGGAACGCGACAAGAATTGGATGTCGGAGCGGTGGAGCACCGACAGAAGTCTAGCCGCAAAGGCGCGGTCTGCGACAAAAGGCAGTTGGGCAACGCTGGGGCGTCTAATTACGCTACGTGAGCGCTGTGATACTTACACGGTGGACGACCCGGATCCCTTTTATGGTGAACTCCGTTCGATCGTTCAAGGAGTGACTTCGGGGGCTATCCGGAAGCTTCGGTCTCGAGTGAGAAGGCTCGGGCCGGTGCGATCCAGCCACCGGCGACGCCTGCGTGAGCGACTCGCATCAGCCAAAAAAGTTGTATTTGTATGCAAAGGAAATATCTGCCGGAGTCCCTTTGCTGCTGCCTACGCGCAGACTCGATTTCCGGAAAGCGTTACCATTTCGAGTGCGGGCTACTACCCCGTCACGGGCCGCTGTTCGCCTTCGGCTGCTCAGCAGGCCGCGAGACGACTGGGGATCGACCTGGAACCGCATCGGTCGAACGTGCTGAGCTCACAGCAACTTCTTGATGCAGACCTGGTTTTTGTATTTGACGAAGAAAACCTTGATCGAATCTCCCAAGACCATCCAGGGGCCCGAAGAAAGACATTCCTGTTGGGGCACGTTCTTGATCGCGGCTCCCTATTCATTGAAGATCCTTACGGTGGAAATGAAGATCGGTTTTTGAACACTTACTTGCAGATTAGTGAATGTCTCAACCAGGCAACCAAATGGCTCGGACAAAAAAGCTAGTTTGCAGGTGTGACAAGCCGGACTGCAAGCGTCTCGCGAGAATAGCAACAACATTTCTCGAATTATTGAAGGTCACTGGCAGTTGAAGATAGGGTGGGATGTCTTGTAGACGCGTACATAATTGGTCGAAGCAGGCAAAGCGATTGAACCAAGGCCGATGAAAGGAGATCTATGCGAACGCTCGTAAAAGGGGTCATTCCAGGGCCAATCTTGCGGCATGTTCGTGCCGTGCTAACCAGTCGCAACCAGCAGAAACTACTGCAGGCATGCGAGCGTGGCAAGGAAATAAGGATCAAACCTGATAATCGGGTTGAGCATTACTTTCATTTCCTTTTCGATCTCACCTTGCCATTGTGGCGTCTGATGGCAGCCTCGCCACCGGACGTCACCTTTGCGCTGCAGCCCTTTGGTATTTTTACACCCCGCTTGGAGCAACTTTTTCCAGGGAGGGTGCGCATTGAGGATGCTGATGAAGCTGGTTCGCCGCTCCGGCGCGAACGACTGTTAGGGATGAATCCGCAGTTTGTTCACCTAAGCTACCGGCACCTGGAAGCATTTAAACAACATGTCCTGAATGTTCTCGAAATTGACGCCAACACACCTCGCGATCAGGTGCTGTTGATCGAGCGATTGCCACCCAATGAGTATTTTGCGAAGCATGCCGTCAAACGCGGCGCAGGGGCTTCGCGTCGATCCATTCCCAATCATGATGAATTGGCAGAGGCAATTCGATCGATGATTGAGGCTCCGTTTGAGTTTCACAATGTTCAGTTAGAAAACATGCCCTTTGCAGAACAGGTTCGCCTGTTTGACCGCGCAGCGCTCGTTATCGGGCAACATGGTGCGGGGCTAGCAAATTGTCTTTGGACGCGTCCTGGTTCCCAGGTGGTGGAACTGACTCACAATCCGTCTCTCGCTCATTTTCAATGCATCAGCAGTGCGATGGGGCATCAGCATTTTATTCATCGGACTGCTGGAAATCATGCTCCGGTGGACGTCAATGCAATTGTTGCCTTAATCCGGAGTAGTGTGAGCTTGTCCTGTTAGCAACTGTGCCCGTGTCAAAGAGCGGCCTGTGTTCACCTTAGGGCGAGCCTGCATCAGGTTCGAAAACCGATCGTCAGACAGATGGAAACCGCAGCGATTTAACAAGGATACGCACTGGTTATGAAAACTGTTCATCGCTTGAAAACAACCGTCAGTCGTCTGGCGAAGCTTTGTGGGTATCGCTTGGAACGGATCGTTGACTATAGCGACTATCAGCTTGACATCTTCCCCGTGCTCATTGATCGGCTGAATCCGACGGATCCAGACTTTTTCTTCGTTCAGGTTGGGGCGAACGACGGGAAAAGCGGTGACCCGATTCATCATCTAGTCAGGCAATATCACTGGAAGGGCTTGCTGCTTGAGCCGCAGCCCCAGGTGTTTCAGCGGCTTTGCGAAAATTATCGCGACGAGACGCAATTGATTTTGGAGAACGCGGCTCTAAGCCACGAGGACTCGACGCAGAGCTTTTATACCGTCGACGGCTCAAGTTACCTGGGATCTTTCGACCGTAATGCGCTGGTCAAACGGGTTCGGGATGTGAGTAAGATTATTGAAGTGTCAGTTCAGGCCGTCACTTATCCGGGTTTGGTATCTCGGCACCGGATCGATCGAGTTGATTTATTGCAAGTGGATACGGAAGGGTTCGATTACCAGGTTATTAAAATGACCGTCGGTGAACACCTGCCGTATCCTCGGCTCATTCGTTACGAGCACTTGCACCTCTCCACTTCGGATCGCGCGGCCTGCGCTGAATACCTTGCATCTCACCATTATAAGTTGATGCGCGATGGTCGGGATACGATAGCCTTCCGTGACTGATTTCGTGGAAGGGAGTGTGTGTCTATTGATCGAGCGCCAATGGTTGCTTGTCACTTTGGCGAATAATATCGTGCCGCGGTGAACGAGTGTTTTGAGTCTTCACCCGGTGAGCTGCTGATGCGAGCGCATGCTGGTGTCGTGGACGAGTGATGAAGTTGGCTTGGAAGTTTAAGTAAGTGCTGTGTGGACTCCGAGTATCACTACTGCCTCATGAGTTACTGGAACAAAATTAAAAAGTTGCGGCGTATGTCGCGAAGCGAGTTGCACTCCAGGTTTTCAAGCCAACTGGTTCGACGTCGCGAACGAGGCCGCTGGCGTCGAGGTGCCCAAGAATCGGTCCGCCCGGGCTCGGTCGCCGCGGCAGATTTATTGCAGCGCAGCGCGCGTTTGATTCCAGGAACAACTGGTGAGCAGATCAAGGCGCTTGCGACTGTCGATCAGACGTTGCTCGAATACCTTCGTCGACGGGCTAAGGCTAGGGCGGAGTTGCTACTCCAGGATCACTGGGTGATCTTAGGTTATCCAGTTGATTTGCGAGCGGAGATTGACTGGCATGCGGATTTTCGCACTGGCTACCGGTGGAAACGATCGTTTTATGCAGATCTGCCTCTGTACAACTTGGCTGGTGAGACAGATGTAAAGTATCCGTGGGAGCTTTCTCGGCACCAGTTCCTTTGTGATCTAGCCCGCGATTTCCAGCTAAATGGTAGTGAGCGATCTGCGCAGCGGGCCGGCGAATTGCTGCTTGACTGGATCGATCAGAATCCGCTCTACGAAGGTGTCAACTGGACCAGTGGGCTGGAAGTGGCCATGCGGGCGATCTCGTGGGCGTGGACGCTCGCCGGATTGGCGACATGGGATGGCTGGAAGCCGGACACGCTCAAGAAGATCGCGACGAGTCTGTGGGATCACGGTGTGTACCTCGCGGATAACTTTTCTTATTACTCCAGTCCTTATAATCATCTGATGGGTGAGGCCAGCGGCTTGCTCTTGATCGCCTCGCTCTTTGATGAAGATTCTACCACTCGGGCCTGGGATCAGCAGGCACGGGAAACACTGCGCGGCGCAGCGCCTAAGCAGTTCTATCAAGATCACTTCTGTGTTGAGCAGGCCGTCGGATATCACTATTACACACTCGGTTTCTTGGTTCATGCCTGGTGCACAGCGCAGCACAGCGGACGGCCGCTGGAGGAGTTGTCATCGGTCATTCGGCAAGGATTTTTGACAGGGGCGACATTTCGCCGGCCCGATGGTACTTGGCCTGCCGTCGGGGATCTCGACTCAGCCCGCGCTTTGCCCGTCTTTCCGGAGAACGACTGGTCATTTGATTCACTGCACCACCTGGCTGCAGCAGCTCTGGACGATGATCGACTGAGATTGCCAGGCGATCTCCCAGGCGAAGAGTTGTACTGGTTACTGGGAGCTGAGGGGGTTCAGCGGTGGCACCAGATGGCCCCTGGGGAGGACAACGGCGGCGGCACGCACGTGCACCGCGACTCCGGCTACGCGGTCGCAAATGACGGTCGCGATTGGATGCTGTTTGACGCGGGGCCCATTGCGGGTGGGCTGTTTGCGGATGCAACGCCGTCGACCGCGCACGGGCATGCCGACATGTTACAGGTACTCTATGTCGCTGGGGGCGAAACGGTCCTGGAAGACAGCGGGATGCCGTTTTACGGTGGAGATCCGGTATGGGTGAACTACTTCCGCAGTCCAGCCGCTCATAACACCGTGCAAATCGATCAAGCGGAGTTTGTTCGTCATGCCGGCCGTTTAGCTTGGTCTCACGAGGTTCGGCGGCCGACGCTCGCGGCAGACTTGAAGTCGGAACTTTGGTTGTGCGGCGGCCAAGTGAGCTGGCCGGGGGTCAGTCACGAGCGGCAAGTATGCTGCCTACCGGGAATTGGGCTCTGGGTGGCCGATTTGATTGTTACCGATCGACCGCGGAGCGTTGTCTGGTACTGGCAATTGCCAGCAGCGGCGAAGTTGACTGATGCACATTTGGTCAGCTGGCGCGATCATACACTGTGGTCACATTCGTCGGGCGGAAGTGGTGAGGTTGTGCTGACCGAAGCAACCGATGCCGGTCCCGAGGGGTGGCGCTGCCACGGGTATGGACAGAAATCGCCCGGGACCCGGCTGAGTGTGCGGCACGAGGTAACGGACCGGCTGCTGGTGCTGACCTCGATTGGCAGTTCCCAGCGTCCCGTGCTAGGGGTCGAACTGGGCAATTTGAAGTTGCGAGTAGAAGGTGCGAGCCCCGAATCCGATCGTCAACTGGTTCAGCTTGGGCAGTGCCGTTGGTATTTGCCGCAGGCGCTGTTGATGCCGGCAGTGCTCAAGTAGGCGTATTTCCAGGGTGCCTCAGTTGGGAGCGGCACCCTTGGTGGAACCGCCCCGGAAGGCTACGATTTCGGCCCTATCCGGGAACAGGTGTGCCCGCGGCGCTTGGGCAGGTCTTTTAAGCAAGCACGGTATGAATATTCTCGCTATTTCGGCGACGTTTCCATCATCGACGGATCCTTCCCGCGGCGTGTTCGTCAAGGAGCGTCTGAAGGCGCTGGCCCTGCTTGATGATGTCCAGGTGCGCGTCCTTGCGCCGACGCCATGGTTTCCGCCGCTGAAGCGATTCTCGAAGTGGTATCGCTGGAGCCAGTTTCCTTACGAAGAGCAGATTGAGGGACTTCCGGTCTACCGCCCTCGCTATTTCTTGCCACCAAAGGTAGGGGGCTACGTTCATCCACAGTTGATGCATGCCGCCATCGTATCAGCCGTTGACCGAATCTATCGGGAGTTCCGCTTCGACGTATTGGATGCCCACTATGTCTACCCGGCCGGTGCGTTGGCGGTGAGGCTTGCCGATCGGTTCAACGTGCCAGTCGTGATGACCGGGCGTGGTGAAGATATGATGCGGTTCCCCGAGTTGCCGTTGGTCGGAAATCAGATTCGGCGAGCACTTAAGCGAGCCCAGGGTGCGATCGGTGTCAGCCAGGAAATCGCGACACGGATGCTGGAGCATGGCGCGTCTCCTGATCGCACGCATGTGATCGCCAACGGTGTTGATACCGAGAAGTTTTACCCCAAGCCTCAGCAGGATTGTCGGCACGCACTCGGTCTGCCGCTCGATGGACGGATCATCGTGTCGGTGGGGGATCTGCTAGAACTGAAAGGTTTTCACCTGTTGGTTGAGGCGATGCCGGAGGTGCTCCGTCATGAACCCAAGGCGATGTTGATCATCGTCGGTGGCCCGGGGCGTTTTGGTCGTGACCACTCCTCTGAAATACGAGCGGCAATTGATCGACATCAATTGCATGCCCACGTCCGGATGGTCGGCGCAAGGCCACATGGCGAGCTAATCGACTGGTACAACGCGGCCGACCTGTATGCGATGATGTCGTCGCGTGAAGGTTCGCCGAACGTGTTGCTGGAGGCACTGGCCTGCGGAACTCCAGCGATCGGGACGCCCGTCGGTGGAATACCCGATGAGCTACAGGATTCCGCTCGTGGAGAATTGATTCCTGAGCGCACTTCCAAGGCCGCGGCAGCCACGATCGTTCGTGCACTGGCGAGATCCTGGGATCGGCAACAGATTCGCGGCGCGCTGATGCAACGCACTTGGGAGGCGACGGCGCAGCGAGTTCATCAGGTGCTGCGGGACGCGGTCGAACAACACGCGGCGAATCCTCAGCTACTGAACACATCGCAAGCTCAATAGACAATCGTCTGAACACTCTGCCCGTTCCTGGGATCGACGAGGAGCCGATGGCGTCGCCCGTGGATGCTTAACGTTCTCGAGTGATTTGACCAACGGTCCGCTGTTTATGAAGCTCGTCTCAGCTCTGCGCCCACAACATTATGACACACAC
>CALELC010000437.1 GCA_937904535.1 uncultured Planctomycetaceae bacterium | reverse complement strand
GAGCTACTGCCGAAGCGCGTAGTTCAGGCTCCAGCCGACTCACCTGTTCAAGCCTCGACAGCACGTCGCGCGTTAGCGTCAACTCCTCGGTCGACGGTGCTGAAGAGAGCAGCACTTGTTCCGCTGCCGTTGTTTCCCAGCTTTCGCGGGTGGCAGCCAGCAGCAGCAACACGGCCCCCAGCGGCGGCAGCCCTTGAGGCACTAGCCGCTGAAGAACGGTCAGCAATTCTCCGTGGAATGTGATCGTCGTTCCGTCTGGCCAGGCCACCACTCGACCGGCATCGCGCCACTGCCAAAAAGTGGCGACAGTCGGACACAGGTAGTCGCGAGCAACATCACGCACCGCTGCTCTCCCGCACGAGTTGCCGTGCTGCCGAACGGGTGGCGTGGACAAAATCAGCCTGGCGAAGGTGCGTCCACTGTTCGGTGCTGCGCCAGATCGCAAGGTCGCCATCGGCGATGGCAAAAACGACACGCAGCACCGCCGGATCCACGGGCGGCTCCCAGGTCCAACCAGCAGGAACGGCCACCCCGTCTCGGGCAACCAACCGCAGGCCGGGAAGCGGCGGCAGCGGTGTCCCGTGCACAATCACTTCGTCTGCCGAAGCTGCAAACCGTAAGCCCTGCAGTCGGATCTGTGCCGCGCCGCTGGCGTAATGCTTCCAGTGTGCAGGTGTCGTCAACAGCACGTTGGCTTCGCACGCAGAGCCGCCGCGCACCAGTCGCAAATCGACGCGCTCGGTGACGGCTGCCGCGTAGGCCAAGTCCGGCAAAACCACCCCAAGCCATTCACACAGCGGCTTCCAGTGGCCGGTGGGCAGCGAGCCGCGCGGGACGCGGGCTCCGCTCGGAACCAACTGGGCATCGTCGCGGATGGTGAACCGGTCACCTGCCAGCGCTCGCAGTGCGGCGTCGATCGATGGGTCAGGCTGATCGGGGCCGCGCAGCCAGTGGGTGTCCCGTTCTCTGAGCAGCTCGATTCCCGGGACCAACCGCAGCGGAGCGAGCGTTTTCGCTAAACGAGCGTGTTCCCGTTCGCACAACCGGATCGCCCAACGCTGGGTCATGGACGTGCTCCTAGCCGATTCCAGAGCCGCTCGATTTCGCTCTCCAGAAAGCCCCGCTGTTGCGGGTCAACGACCCACTGACACCGGGCGGCGATCAACCCGAGCTGATCGCGGACAAAGCTTTCCTCGGTGGCTGGTAGATTGCCCGCATCGAGTTTCGCGGCGAAGCGTGCGAGATCGCTGGCCAGACGCTCAGGATCGGGCGGCTCGCTGCCGAGCGCTCGCCGGTGGCTGGTCGCTCGCTCAGCGTCTGAGAGTTTGGAGAGTTCATCCGCAATAATCGTCGCCAGCACGTCCTGCTGCTCTTGGGTGTCCCAGATGTACCGCAAGACCCACAGATCGCTCCGCTCCACAACCAGCCGTCCGCACAGCAGCGCGCTGGCCGCGAGCACCCGTTGGAGTTTGACCGCCCGGCGGTCCGAGATGGCAATGCCTGCGTGCCTCAGCCGCTGGATCACCGTCACATAATCCGATCGAACGGCGTCCAGATCGACCTGCGACAGCAGCCCCTGCAACAGTCGGAGGTCATCAACCTGAAACCTGGTCGGGTGTCCGTTGGTCTGCGTGTCGAGTTCCCAGCCGGCGTGCAGCACGCTCGCTAAGTCTTCTGGAGCGACATTGTCGCAGTACGCACGCAGCAAGAAACGGTCGAACAACGCTCCCAAGGCGTCGTCCTCCGGTAGACGATTGCTTGCTCCCACCACGATCACTGTCGGCAGCGGGTAACTCTCACGCCCGCGGCGAAACATCCGTTCATTGAGGACCAACAGCAAACTATTGAGGATCGCGCTGTTGGCGTTCAGCAACTCGTCGAGGAACACGATGTCCGCTTCAGGAAGCATGCCCTGAGTGTTGGTGACCAGATCGCCGTCGCGCAACCGGCGAATGTCAAATGGTCCAAACAGTTCATTCGGTTCGGTGAAACGTGTTAGCAAATAATCAAACACACGCCCCTGGAGCCGTTGAGCAAGCTTTTGAACGAGCGCGCTTTTAGCGGTTCCCGGCGGGCCAAGCAAAAACAGATTTTCTCGCGCTACGAGACACACGCCGAACAGGTCGATGATCTCGTCTTTGCCGACAAACATCTGTTTCATCGGCTCGAGCACGGCCTCGCTCAGTTGCTGGCCAAGTTCGAGTGTCGGATGGGTCGCGGTGTTGATCATGACGCCTTCACAGAAACGGGGACGGGGGCGGTGGTCAGCAGCGGTGCCCATCGGCCAGCCAATTCAGGGTACGCGCCGACAGCGCACCGAGCGGCCTCCGCAACTCGCTTATCCTGCAAACGCCGCTGGTCTCCCGTGGCGAAGATTCGGTCGACATACAGCTGTAGCAGACTCGGGCAACCGACGATGGGTTCGATCTCAATCGTGCCGGGAAGGTCCATGCCGACGGAGGACAACGGCCAGCAGCACGCCCAGTGCTGCAGTCGTTCAACCAGCGGATCGTCGGACGCTGCTTGTCGAGCGATCCGCATCAGGTCAGGAAGAAAGCGGAACACAAGGTCGACGGAATAATGAGCGGCCGCGTTTGCGGTGCTGGCGAAGTCGAGTTGCAGAAGCGTTTGCAGGGTCGTCGCCTCGGCGTCGCGATGGACCGCAAATCGGCAGGCATGATAAAAGTTGGCTCCTGCCCACCGCGCCGCGGACAGATCCAGCGGGGGCGGTTCGCCGGGCATCTCCTGTCGGTAACGCCCCTCGAAGGCGACCAGAATCGCATCAGCACTACCGAGTTCGGCTTTCGGGATCGGTGCTGGCGAAGTGACCGAGACGCGGCCCTCCTCCAACAGGTCCTGGAGAAATTCGACATATCCCATCGCCGCTTACTCCCCCCTCTGCGCACCAGAGACCGGCCGGTCCCCTTCACAGATCTTAACGATACACAAACTCCCTGTCCGGGGTAATCGGACGTGCCCATTCGGCCTTTTACGGCAAAGTGGTGGCAGGAGCACCCGTGACCGGCATACCAGTACTTGAGCGGTGCACTCGTCCGGCCCGCCTCAAAAAACTTTGCAAAGCTTGACCCAAGGTGTCAGAGGCCACGCGGATAATGAAGATGAAGTGGGAACTTAGCCGATGCCGTTCCGATTCGCTCCCTTCTTCTTAACCACGAAAGGTGCATGTGCCATGAATGCTTGCTTCGACCGTGGCACGGAAGTCCAAATCAGTTACCCAGTGTCCACTCATGTGCGGTTTTGGAATCCGAATGAGTGCCGTAAACGTGAAGTCGTAATCGACTCGGTGCGAGATCTGGTCGCCGATCCGTTGTCAGTCGACGAGTTTTTGCGACGACCTTTTTTGCTCCGTTCCCGCTGGTTGGTCAAAGCTTATGAACCGCGGCTGCGGCAGTGGCGGCAATTTTACTGGGGGTCAACCCGTGAGTTTGCCGCGCCAGGAATCCTCCGGGTTGGGCTTTATGCTCCCGGAGCCACCCACGCGTCGTGGTTGTTTGGACGGGCCTTTCATCCGACCCCCGAGGACCGCCGCGAGCTGATGAACTTGCTCAAGGAATGGGACAAACTCAACTTTGGCGACCTAACGCTGAAAGTGTTTGCGGACGATCTGCCGGATACCGATGATGCGGGAGAAATCGCGGTGCCGCTGGCACCCAAGTTTCTGTCGACTTTGCCCGTGGCCTAGAGGCTCACAAAACTTCTCAGTCACTTGCGCGCGGCGGCACCCGGCTAGTGGTCGATGAACTCGAGTTCCGCGGGCGGTTCGGGCAGGAAGAACGACAGCACCGCGCCGACGCCATAGACGAACAGAGCCACGGCGCTAGCTGCTAAGGCGGTGCTGCCTCCCGGCATCTGCGTTGATAACCAGGCTGTCACGGCGGCAAACGACGTCCCTAGCATCCGGCCACCGATGTTCGCGGCAAAGCTTTCGCCCGTCCCACGCAGGTGCAAGGGGAAGACACGTGGGAGGTAGTTACCCCAGAAGCTAAACTGCGCCACGGTCAGCAGGCCAGCGATAAAGATCCCCAACTTCAACAACTCCAGATTGTCGCGTGCGGGATAGAAATAAAGCAGCGGAACAATCACCAAGCCAGGCCACTGAAACAGCCGAAGTAACCAGCGGCGACTAACGATTACAATCGCCAGCGATGCAAACAAGAACCGGCCCGCTAGCCCGCCAAACTCCTGATAAGCATTGACCGTGGCTGCTATTTGTTGCTCGGTCTTCTTCTTTTCGGGCGTCGGCATGCCGGCCGTCAGCTGCTGGACTTGCGGCAGGCCGGGGACAATCGATGGCGTTTGTTGCAGTGCTCCGAAAGCGGCGCCGTAGCTGCACGCAAACATCAAAGTGGTAATCACCGTCGTGCGCCGCAGCGCCGGCGAAAACAGCTCGTGGATGCTCGGCCGCTGCAGCGTGCCGGCTGCTTTCTTGGCAGTCCAAGCGGGCGACTCGGGGAGGAACGGGCGAATCACGATCAGCGGAATCGCTGGAATCACGCCCGACACCAACGTGTACCGCCAAGCCTCATGGCCGCCAGCAATCTCCGGCAGCGAGGCTGCATACTGCAACACCAGATAGTTGGCACCGGTGACCAGAATCCCGCCGATCGAAGAAAAGGCTTGGGTGTACCCCAGCACTGCTTCACGCTGTCGGGGGTTAGGAAACAATTCCGCTAACCAAGCGACCGCCGCGACAAACTCGATACACACCCCGATGAAGGTGGTGCAGCGGAACACGACTAACCATTCCACCGAAGTCACATAGCCGCTCGCGAGAGCCGAAAACGCATACAGCAGAATGCTAAAGGTAAGCACGCTGCGTCTGCCCCAAAGGTCGGTGAGGTAGCCGCCGAGCAGGCCGAAAATGCCACCCGCCATCGCCGGCAGAAAAAACAGCACTGCCCGCCAATACTCAAACTCCGCCGTCCCCGGTGCCGCACCGATCAGTTCCTGTAAGGCTGGCCGAAGTATTAGCGGCAGCATCAGCAACTCATAGATATCAAACGCAAATCCGATGGCGGCGATGACGCATACGGTCGCCTTCACAAAGGTCGACGGCTCCGCACGCGAGGACTGTGACGAAAGAGGTTCTGACTTCATCATGCTACAGGGGGAAGAAAGTGCTGCTGTCTACGACTGCCAATGGAGCGACGAACGGAGGTGACTGATGGCGGCAGGCAAGTCTAGGAGGGGGCAACCGGAGTCGGTTTAAACACCCGTCCGAGCGGACCAGCTAGGATCGCTGGCAACAGCAGCAGTTCCGCGACGGCGCCAGCGACGAGAATCACAAGCATCAGGAAGCCGAACTGCTTGGTCGGCGCAAAAGAACTGATTGTGAAGACCGACAGTCCGAGCCCGTTGATCAAGGTCGCCTGCATCGTCGGTGTCGCGCAGTGTTGATAGGCGCTGCGGATCGATATTCGGCGATCGCTCGTCTGATTCAGACGGGTGCGATACCACGTCAGGAAGTGAATGGTGTCGTCCACGGCGACCCCGAGTGCGATGCTGGCGGCCATCATCGAACCGATATCGATCGCTTGACCCAGCCAACTCAGGCCGCCGAACACCACGAGTACCGGCAAGACGTTGGGAATCATCGCCACCAGCCCGGCGAAGATGCCGCGCGACACGTACATCAGCAGCGGCGTGATCGTCAAAAAGGACCAGACCGTGCTGCTGATCATGCTGTTCAGCAGCGCGAACTGCGCTTTGTAAACGATCGGGACCACACCGGTATAAACCGCGTTGACATCGGCTGGCCCGGTGCCTGCCGAGACGGTGTTCAGGCCATGGTTTCGTTTGCGCGAGACAGCAAAACGATCCACAATTGGATCGACCGCTGATTTGAGCGAATGAGTGAATTCGCCGTAGTTCACATCTTCAAAAGCGGCGACGCGCAGGCTGATTCGCCACAGTTCATGGCCATTGGTTTCATCGATCGCCACATAACCACTGCCGAGCAGCGACTCATAGCTGTTCTCAAGCTTGCGGTTCAGGAGTTTGCGATGCACAAACGAACCGAGGCCACGATCGTTGCCAGGCAGTGGAGGCGTGAAGGTCAGGGCCGACATGGATGGGCCGATCACACCGCTGCCGCGTTCGCCGAATTTCCGCTCCATGTTGAGCTGGACCTGAGCGATGAGATTCATGCGTTCGAGCAGCGTCCAGCGGTGCACCGCGCCGTCGCCAGCCGCGGCAGGCTCACCTAAAGGTGCGATGGCATCCGGTGAAAAGCTAAGCACCACTTCGACAGGAACCAATTGACCGATATGAGATTCCAGCCAGTGGTAGTCCTTGATGATCCGTGCCTCGGTATCAAAAAGCTTCATCAAGTCGATCGAAGTGCGGTAATGTCGCAAGCCGCTGGCGAATCCGATCAGGATCAGGAGGAAGGACGCTGTTACCAGCACATGATGCTGGATGATCCAGTCGCCTAACCGATGCCAGAGTCGCGCAAGCCAGCCATGTTCCGCTGACTCCGCAGCGTCATTGCGACGTTTCTTGCTACCTTTAACCGCTGCTGCCTGGCGGGCTCCGTGTGGTGGCCAAAAGTAAAGTGCAGCGGGCAAAAACAGAAACAGCACGACCAGAATCTGGAGCACTCCGATCGCTGAGTACAAACCGAACTTACGAATCGGCACCAATTCGCTCGTGCATAATGAAAGCAGCCCGAGTGCGGTGGTGACGGAGCAAAGGACCGCGGGTTTGGAGCCCATCGCAATCGCTTTTCCGGGGGCCGCGGCGGGACCGACGATCGGTAGCGCGTGGCGGTAATAGTTGATCAGGTGGATCGCGCCAGAGATGGCCAGCACATAGACGAGCGCCGGCATCGAAAGCACGATCGCGTCGGTCCTGACGCCGCTGCCCCAGAGCGATGGCAGCCCCGCGGTGGCGCT
>CALELC010000436.1 GCA_937904535.1 uncultured Planctomycetaceae bacterium | reverse complement strand
CGATCCACTGGCGGATCAGATCCGCTTCTGCGGCGGTCCCCGGATCGCCTTCTGGCGGCATTCGCTCGGATTCATCTTCGCTAGTGATCCGGGCAAGCAGCAAGCTGGCTTCGATGTCGCCGGGAACGATGGCGAACCCGCCGGAGTCGGTCTCAGCCAGCGCCTGCTCACGGTCGGTCAGGTTCAGCCCGCCGGTGACTTCGCCGGGGCCGTGGCAAGCGTAACAGCGGCGCGCCAGGATCGGCTGAATTTGCTTGGTGTAGTCGATCACCACTGCCGGTTCAGCCTCACGGCGAGCGGCGTCGGTGTCGTCGGCTGCCGCTGCCGGCACCGTGGTGAGGAGCAGCAGCACGCAGGCAATGGCCGCAAACCAACCACGTCTAGAACGTGACGAGTCGCCAGTTGGGGCGGCGGCAGGAGCAAATGGAGTGTGCAAGGCTGGCCGGCGGTTAGCGGGGTGAGAGCAGAGTGCGAGCGGTGAAGCAAGCTCGGCTGGCAGATCACGAATCACTGGCAAACTCGAATCGAGGTGTATTTGACGTTATCGGCGATTGTCGCAGGTAATTCTGCCAATGCCAATAAGCAAGGCTTTGCGGCGGGCAGAATAGTTTTTGATGCCCGTAGTCCGAGGGGCGAAATCTTGGCAGAGATCTCCGCTTTTTTTTTTGCTGGACCGCTGGCGGCCGCTGCGTATCATTCGGCCGTGGTATCGACCGCTGGAACTGATACGGCTGGCGGCGACAAAGAGTTGGATCAATCTCCTCCAAGTTAGTTACTTTGCAGCGGTAAGCGGTGGAAATCGGCTAGCCGACGGCGGATAATGGCAGCAGTGGACATTTCGGCGCCCCAGCGCCGAACTTCGAACGTGCGGCGGGACATCCATGGAGTCGAGCTGGCTAGATCTAGGGGCGAGTACACCGGTGCAGGCTGTGCTTGGGATGCTGGTTCTATGCATCCTGCTTGCAGCTGCCATTTCGCTGATGGCAAGGTTTCGCGACTACACCGCCGACGACCGTCTCGGGCACGATGCGCTGCGGTCAAACTTCCAAGAAATGCTCCGCCGAGGTGACATAACGGAGGCGGAATACCGAAAGATACAATCGAAGTCCAATGGCGATAGCATTGCCGCGGGCTCGGACCCTGTCGCCCTGCGCGGCGACGTGGCTCGGGCTCACGACGCTGCGAGTCGTGCGGACCAGTAGCACCGCCCTGAATGGCCTCCTCCCCCAGTGCCGACCGATCGAGTTCGGCGTGGCACTGGTTGGCACGCTGGCAAAGTGGAGACTCCCTCCGCTGATCTGGCTGCCGTGGGCTCAGCAGACGCGTTTATATGATCGTTAACCCCAAAACCACGAATTGCTCGAGCTTCGAGGACACGGAAGCCCCGTCCCGGAGAGATTCGGGAAGTCATCGAGTTGTGGACCACCCAGTCCGTTGCCGTGGCAGTAGCCAGTTCATTCATCGTCCACCGGAGCTCTGGCTCACGGTTGGTGGCGGCGAGTCGGACCGGTTACTCAAGCATGGCGAATCAAGCAGCAAGGAGCCCGTGAATGTCTTCGAAGGATATCCCCAGTAGCACCTCCCGTCGCGGGAACGGAACGACCAAGAAGAACGCCTTCTGTTCGTTCTGTCGCAAGAGCTACCGCGATGTCGGACCGCTGGTCGAAGGACCCGGCGATGTCTATATCTGCGGCGAGTGCATCGAGCTGTGCCAGTCGATTCTCGACCAGGAACAGCGGCGGCGCGGGCCCTCCAAAACGCTGTTTACCGAGATTCCCACTCCGCGGAAGATCGTTGAACATCTCGACCAGTACGTCATCGGCCAAACCTCGGCCAAGAAAATCTTGGCTGTGGCGGTTCACAACCACTACAAACGGTTGACCAACGAGTGGCAGGGCGGCGGCGAAGTCGAGATCGAGAAGAGCAACATTTTGCTGGCCGGACCCACCGGCAGCGGCAAAACGCTGCTCGCTCGCTCGTTGGCGCGGATGCTCAATGTTCCGTTTGCGATCGGCGACGCGACCACGCTGACCGAAGCGGGCTACGTCGGGGAGGACGTGGAAAACCTGTTGCTGAAACTGTTGCATGCCGCCGATTTCGACGTCGAAGCGGCTCAGCGCGGGATCCTGTACATCGACGAAGTCGACAAGATCGGCCGTAGCAGCGGCAACGTCTCGATCACTCGTGACGTGTCTGGTGAAGGGGTGCAGCAAAGCTTGCTGAAGATGCTTGAAGGGACGATCGCCAATGTTCCGCCGCAAGGTGGACGCAAGCATCCCGAGCAGCAGTACATCCAGATCGATACCAGCAACATCCTGTTCATCTGCGGCGGGACGTTCGTCGGCATCGAAGACATCATCCGCAAGCGGCTCGGCAAACGGATGCTCGGCTTCGGCAGCGACGTGGGCCATCGCAACGAGCAGACCGAGGCTCAGCTGCTGGCGCAGATCCAAACTGAAGACATTTTGCAGTTCGGTCTGATCCCCGAACTTGTCGGTCGTCTGCCGGTGATCAGCTACCTCCAACCGCTCGATATCGACGGCTTGATTCAGGTGCTGCGCGAGCCGAAGAACGCGTTGATCAAGCAGTATCAGGAGCTGTTCCGAATGGAAGGCTGCGAACTGAACTTCACCGACGACGCGATTCGGATGGTGGCGCAGCAGGCGCTGGAAAAAGGCGTCGGGGCCCGCGGTCTTCGCGGTATCCTCGAAGATGTGATGCTCGACATCATGTATGACCTGCCCGACCAGCCCGAAGGCAGCCAGTTCACGATCGATGAAGCGATCGTTGCCGGTCGCCGGAAACTCTTCCCGATGCCGACCAGCAAGTCGGCCTAATCGAATCCCGCCCGCTCGGGTTTTACCCACCGCCAGCGCCGCCGTCGCCCCCGCGACGGCGGCGTCTTTTCGTTGAGTGACCCCATCCGGAACCGGCTTCTGCCGGTTGCTAACCCAGGGCGTGAAACGCGGTGGAGCGTGCGCGACCGGAGCGGGAAGTTGCCAGCGTCCCGGCGGCTAGGCGAACAGCGAGTGGAGCACCTTGCCGGACGTGATGCGGTGCGGGCGGCCTTCTCGGTCCTGCAGCATCGCGTCGGTTGGCATGCCCAGCGCATGCACGATCGTGGTGCCGAAATCTTGCGGACTGACGGGATCGGTCTCTGGGTAGGCCGCATGTGCGTCGCTCGATCCATGGATGATCCCACCCTGGATGCCACCGCCAGCAAGCAAACCGCTGTAGCAGAACGGCCAGTGTTCGCGCCCGGCATTTTCAGGCGTAATCTTCGGCCGGCGGCCAAACTCGCCCACCCACACGACCAAGGTCTCGTCCAACATCCCGCGCTGGTCGAGGTCTTCAAGCAGCGCCGTGAGCGCCTGATCGGCTGGCGGGATCAGGTCATTTTTGAGCCGGTTGAAATTGTCGCCGTGGGTGTCCCAGAAGTTCCGGCCGTCGTTGTGCCAGTTGACCGTGACCATCGGCACCCCGTGCTCGACCAGGCGGCGCGCCAACAGCACGCACTGACCGTGGATGTTGCGGCCATATCGCTCGCGCATCGCGTCGGATTCTTGACCGAGATCAAATGCTCCGCGGACGCCGGGGGACGACAGGAGCTCGTACGCCCGTGATTGATGCTCATGCAGGGCCAGCGACGCGGCGGTGGCGTCACCCTGAGCACGCCAGGTGTCGAACGATCGCAGCAGTTCGTATCGCGACTGCAAGCGTTCCAGCGGCAGATCTGCCGGCAGCCCCAAAGCTCCTGGCTTCCAGTCCGGATGGTTCGGGTCACCGGTCAGCAGCAATCCATCGTGGCTCGGTCCGAGCCAGCCACCGTGCTGTCCGGGTGCTTCGCCGCCCGGAGCCGCCGGGTGTAGCGCTTTCCAGGGCAAGGTCACAAACGACGGCATCCCCGTGTTGACCGGTCGCAGCCGTGAGACCAGCGAACCGATGTGCGGCGAGTCCTTGTCACTCGGCGGTGTCGCGTCGCTTTTGAGCACGGGCGCCAACTGGCCGGTCACGGTGGCGTGGCCGCTCGACAGGTGCGCCGGGTCGTCGTGTGTGAGCGAGCGGATCAGCGCAATCTTGTCGGTGTGCTGAGCTAGTTTGGTGAAGTGCTCGCAGATCTGCATGCCCGGCACGCGCGTCGAGATCGGCTGAAAGGAGCCGCGGATTTCAGCGGGCGCATTGGGTTTGAGATCGAAGGTGTCGAGCTGGCTGGGCCCACCCCACATGAACAGGAAGATGCAGGCTTTCGCCGGCCGCCGGGGAGGCAGTTCGCTGGTTGGTCCACTGGCCGGAGCCGCCTGTAGCACGCGGTACCAGTCTGCGAGGTTCATCCCTAGGGCACCGAGCGTCCCAGCTTGCAGCATTTGTCGCCGGCTGAGCCGCAACTGGCGGCGAAAGTCGGCACATCCGCGATTCCGGGATCCATTTCCGGTTGCTGATCGTCGAGCCATGATCGTTTTCGGCGGGGGAGTTTGGCGGGAGCAGCGGCTGCAGGCGGGGGAGCCGGCGCAGCATGCCGATAGGGGCAAGGTAGCCGACATTGTAACAGCGCTGCGGTGCTGCAGGTCAACTCTGCCAGATCATCGGCAGATTGACCTCGCCGTCGCGCCAGGCTTCGAGGAACCGCGGCAAGCTCGGCAAGACCTCGGTGGCTTGGCTGATCTCATGCTGGTCCATCCAGTAGAACTCGGCCACTTCGTGCACGTCGGGCAACGGTTCGGCGGCTTCGTCCAGGTCCGCCCACCAAAAAGCGAGCTTGGTTCCCCAGGGGGTGACGCTGCGCCAACAGCAGTGAACCGGCACGACCTTGATCGACAGTTCCTCCTGCATCTCGCGCACCAGCGCCTGTTCTTCGGTCTCGCCGGCCTCGATCGTTCCGCCGGGCAGGCAGAGTTTGCCCGGAGCGGTGACCCACTGGCTGCGGCGGATCGTCAGCAGTTTTTCGCCGCGAATCATCACGCCGACAACGCCGCGTTTTCCTTTTACAAATGGTTTGGGGCTATTCATGATCGCGATTCTACTCTGGTGTCGTTGGCCGCCGATGTTATCAAGAATGTAGCGATCAATCGTTTTGTTGCAGACACCCTTGGTTGTTTATCTTGGCTGGTTCATCCCGTGTTTGACTTTAGCCCACCTCCGGCCGCCGATGCGTTGAAGGTCACTCGGCGACTGCAAGCGGAAGGCTTTACCGCTTATTTCGCCGGTGGCTGCGTCCGCGACGGGTTGCTCGGCCGTGCACCGAAGGATTTTGATGTCGCCACAGACGCTACCCCTGATAGCGTGCGGGAGATTTTCGGTCAACGTCGAACGCTCGCCTTTGGGGCTTCCTTTGGCGTAATCGGAGTACAGGGGACGGCTCCTCAGCCAACCGAAGTGGCGACCTTCCGGCACGATGGCACCTACAGCGACGGTCGGCGACCGGATCATGTGCGGTTTGGCACTGCCGAGGAAGACGCGCTCCGCCGCGACTACACGATCAACGGCCTATTCTACGATCCGGTGCAAGACGAGGTGATCGATTACGTGGGTGGGCGCGCTGATCTGGCTCAGCGGCTGATCCGGGCGATCGGTGACCCGCAACTGCGGATCGGCGAGGACAAGCTGCGGATGCTCCGCGCCGTGCGTTTCGCCGCAGCGCTCGGTTTTGCCATCGATCCGGCCACCGCCGCAGCGATTCGGGCCGCTGCCGACGAAGTGACGGTGACCAGCGGTGAACGGATCGGTGCGGAAATGCGGCGGATGCTCGGCAGTGCCGGAGCCGCTGTAGCGATCGAACTGCTCGCCGATACCGGATTGCTCAAACCGGTATGGCCCGGGCTGGAAGAGTCGCCCGAGGCGCTGGAGCGGGCGGTGCGACTGGCCGGAGCCATCCAGCCGCCGGACTTCGCGGTCTGTGTGGCGGCCGTGTTGGCTGCCAGTGCCAGCGATCCTACCGCGTCGGTCGAGCAGTTGTCGCAGCACTGGAGATGGTCGACTGACGAGCGCAAGGCGATCGACCTGGCGATCCGGCACCGCCAGACGATCTTGTCGGCTGACGAGCAACCGTGGTCCGTCGTTCAGCCGCTGCTAATACTGCCCCAGCACGACACGTTATTGGCGCTGGCCGAAGCTTGGGCGATCGCTACCGGCGGTTCGACGGCGGGCGTGCAGTACTGCCGCCAACGCCTGGCCACTTGGCCAAGCGAACGACTTGACCCGCCGCCGCTGTTGACCGGCAATCAACTGATCGCGATGGGATATCGGCCGGGGCGAACCTTCAAGCAGGTGCTGCAGACCGCTCGCGATCTGCAACTGGATGGCCAACTCGAGTCGGCCGCCGCAGCCGCTGCGCTGGCGCAGCAGATGCTCGGAGAGCCGAATCGCTGATCAGGACGATTCAAAAATCCCTTCGCCGAAACTCCCCGACCCACCGTTGCGACGGCGGACGTTGTTCGGCGCATCCGGGGACGAATGTTCTGATGAGTCGCCAGGATCGAGGTGAGGCGTCGGGGCCGTCCGGCCGCCACTCGATTTGGGTTGTGGCTGTTCGCTGGCATCGATGCGGAGGATCGTGTCCTCAGCCCCCTGCCCTGGCTCGGCGACCGCTGATGGTCCGGATTCAGCAGCTGCGGCGGAATCCGGCAGCGTGGCCGGGGTGTCGTGATGCGGATCGGATGCCGGAAAACGATCATCGTGAGATTCCGCAATCGCATCGAAATCGTCATCGTAGCGTGAGCGGTACCCGGGCTGAGCCGCTCGGGCCAGCTCATGTTCAAACTCGGTCAGCACCGCAGCGGAGATCAATTCCCGGCACTCGCTGTTTACCGGATGGGCTACGTCGGCGTAGAGCTTCTGCGGTGAATCAGCCGACACCGTAACCTTGAGCTTGGCGCCGCACTGATTGCAGTAGGCGGCCCGCAGATGGTTTTTGTAATTGCAGCGGTAGCAGTGCCCCGACAGTTTGCGGCTGGGCATGGCCACAAACGGTCCGTTTGTGCCATCGATGATTTTTAAATCGCGGACCACAAAGCAATGATCGAGGGTGATGCTGCAGAACGCCCGGAGGCGATCTTCGCTCCCTTCCATCAGTTTGATGCGAACTTCAGTTACTTGCACGTTCCGACTCTCCCTAACCGGTTGTCGCGGTATCGCGTCGAAGCCATCCGGCAGTGCTGCTATTAACGCGCCATCTCCTGCCCAAGTCCAGGGCTAGCTATTTTGTGGGGTAGGCGGACTCTCCTGCTACTGCCCGCCTGCACAGGTCCAGCCCGGTTCGCCAGGCTGCGGACACCTGAGGGTAAAGTTACACGCCAGACGTTGGAGATCAGGCTCTAGCCTGTCCCCTGGTTCACGATAAGCGCCGCCGTAGCGGCACAATCTTGTTAGGTTTCTGAGTAGAACAGTCGCATCCGCGGCCGCGCTGACAAGCTGGACACCACCAGCACGCGTCCGGGCTCGCTCGTGCATGACCACTGCTGCCGCAGCCGCTCGGCTGCCTGCAACGCTTGCTGTCGCTGAGCAAACAGACTGAAGCAGGCAGAGCCGCTGCCAGTCATCATCGC
>CALELC010000435.1 GCA_937904535.1 uncultured Planctomycetaceae bacterium | reverse complement strand
GCTGCTGCCCCGGATCGAGGCCGCATTGGATGCCGCTTGCCGGTGGACTGAGCGCTGCCCCCCGCGATTGGCAGAGGCGATTCGCTATTCGCTACTCGCTCCAGGTAAACGGATTCGTCCGGCCTTGGTGCTGATGGCCGCCGAAGCGATAGGAGGCAGTCTCGAAGCCGCCACTCCGGGCGCCGTCGCTGTGGAGATGGTGCATGCCTATTCGCTCGTGCATGACGACTTGCCGGCGATGGACAACGATGACCTGCGTCGCGGCCGGCCGACAACGCACATCGCGTTTGACGAAGGGCTAGCCATTCTCGCGGGCGACGCGTTGCTGGCGTCGGCCTTTGAGCATCTGGCTATGCACGTCGCCGATCCCGTGGTCAGCCACCGCTGCGTCGCCGCACTGGCTCGGGCCGCCGGACCGGAGTTTTTGGTTGGGGGCCAAGTTGAGGACTTGGCAGCCGAAACCGGTGGCGAGCAGTCTCTAGAACGGCTGGAAGCGATTCATCGCCGCAAGACCGGCGCGTTGATCGACGCTTCGGTGCGGATCGGCGCCCTCTTAGGTGGAGCCGACGACTCGGCGTTGCAGGCACTGGAGGGTTACTCGCGGCCGCTGGGGCTGGCGTTTCAGGTGGTCGATGACTGCTTGGACCACTCCTCCAGCGCTCAGGAGATGGGCAAACGGACTGGCAAGGACGCCGCTCGCGGAAAATTAACCTATCCCGGCCTGATCGGCCTGGAATCTGCGACAGCCTACGCCAACCAGTTAATTGACGAGGCTCTTGAATCGATCACCGTTTTTGGGACGGCCGCTTGGCGGTTAAAATGGCTGGCGGGATTTGTGCGGGATCGCACTCGCTAGACTTCGCGCCGCAGCCGTGCCTCAGCGGAAAAGGTGTCAGACCCGGTTGCTGAAAACCGGCCTCTGAATGCTTGGCACATCGGGGTCTAACCCCTTTCTCCGCACGACACTTGACTTTCACCACATGAACTTTGAGACCGCAGCGATGAAGATTGGCAGCCACCCTTTGCTTTCGAGGCTCGAGAATGCCGAGCCGCTGAAGGCATTCTCGCCGGCGGAGTTGGAGCAGCTAGCGGCGGAAGTCCGCGATGTGTTGTGCAACCTATTGGCGACTCGCACCGCACACTTCGCCAGCAATCTCGGGGTCGTGGAACTCTGCTTGGCGCTGCATGCAGAGTTCGATTTTCGCTATGACCGTTTGATCTGGGATACCGGGCACCAGGTCTACCCACACAAACTCGTCACCGGCCGCTACAAGACATTCGATACGATCCGCTGCCAAGGCGGTTTGATGGGTTACCCCAATCCGGCCGAAAGTCCCTATGACCTGTTCATGACCGGACATGCCGGCTGCAGCGTCAGCACCGCGATGGGTCTGGCCAGCGGCGATTCGTTGTTGGGCGAGCAGCAACGCCATAGCATCGCGGTGATCGGCGACGGAGCGTTTCCTAGCGGAATTGTCTTTGAAGCGATGAACAATGCCGGGGCATCGCGCGACAAACTGACGATCATCCTCAACGACAACAAAATGTCGATCTGCCCGCGTGTCGGAGCGGTGGCGGCGTACCTGGACCGATTGCGCAGCAATCCGTTTTACACCGGTCTGAAACAGGAAGTCGTCAAGGTGCTCGGCCGCGTGCCGATGTTTGGCGATCCGGCCGAGCGAATGCTCGCGCAGCTCAAAGAAGGCGTCAAAGCCGGTTTCCTTGGTGGAATGCTGTTTGAAGAACTCGGGATCCGCTACGTCGGCCCCATTGATGGACATGACATCGGCCTGCTGCGCAAGTATCTGCGGATGGTCCGTGAGTTGCCGGGACCGGTGCTGCTGCATGTCGTGACCGAAAAGGGGCACGGGTACAAGCCAGCCGAGCAGAACCCGGTTTACTTTCACACGCCACCCGCGTTTTTGGATGACGGTGGCAAACCGGTGACGTTGCGCAGTGACGGCAGCCCGCCGTACACGAACTACGTCCGTGACGCGATCGCCGTGCAAATGCAAGACAATCCGCGGGTGACCGTGCTGACAGCGGCCATGTGCCAGGGCAACAAGTTAGAACCGATCCGCGAGCGTTTTCCGGACCGATTCTTTGATGTCGGCATCTGCGAATCGCATGCGGTGGCCTTCGCGGCGGGGCAGTGCAAAGCGGGGCTGCGGCCAATCGTCGACATCTACAGCACGTTCCTGCAGCGCAGCTTTGACCAGATTTTCCAGGAAGTTTGCCTGCAACAGCTGCCGGTCACCTTCTTGATGGACCGCTCGGGACTGACCGGCCCGGATGGCCCTACGCATCATGGCGTGTTCGACATCGGCTACCTGCGGTCACTGCCGAACCTGGTGTTGATGGCGCCGGCATATGCTGACGAAGTAGCGCCGATGCTCGATTTTGCGCTGGCCCATGACGTTGCGGTCGCGATTCGCTATCCCAAGGCTCCGGCGTTGCATTTGCCTCAGCGCCCGAGTGAAATCGTGCTCGGCCGGAGTGAAACCATTCGCAGCGGCACGGATGGTACGATCATCGCCTACGGAGCGATCCTCGATCAGGTGCTGGCCGCAGCTGATTTGCTTGAAGGCGAGCTGAGCGTGACGGTCATCAACGGCCGATTCGCCAAACCGATCGATCATGAGATGGTGCAGCGTGCTTTTGAGAACGGCAGCTTTGTGGTCACCGTTGAGGAAGCCGCTCGGGTCGGTGGATTTGGCACCGCCGTACTCGAATCAGCGGCTGATCAAGGGCTGGACACTCGCAAATTGCGGCGGCTGGCATTACCTGACGTGTTCATCGAGCATGGCAGTCGCGAGGCGTTGCTCGACCAGGCGGGACTCGGTCCGAAACAGATTGCCGATGTCTGCCGTGAGATCGCTGCGGCCGGTGTGCCGAGCGGTTCGTAGTCGTTTGCCACCGTCAGTAACCGGAGCCGTGGCGTGAGCCATCCAACGTCCCACGCTGCCGGTATTCTACCGGCCCAGCATCCGCATTCCGATGATCCGGCCACAGACTGGTTGCGAAAGCAGACGCGTCCCAAGGTCGCGATTCTGGGAGCGCCCAACCGCGCGCGTGTCACCACCGCGCTGGAGCGACTGCGGCCGGCTATCGCAACTCACGCCGATATCGTCGTCGAGGACTTAGAGTTCACCTGCGACTTCTCCGAGATGGAGCTCGACATGGTGATCGTCCTCGGCGGTGACGGTTCGATCCTGCAAGCAGCTCGTCAGCTTGCCGGTCGCGAGATCCCGGTACTGGGAGTGAACTGTGGCACGCTCGGATTCCTGGCCGCGCTGTCTGCCGACGATTTTCTTGATGCTTGGCCCGAGGTCTGCCGTGGCGGCTTTAGCATCGTCGATCATTTGATGCTCCGCGTCGCGCATATCCGCGATGGCGAAGAGATCGCACACCAACTGGCCCTCAACGAAGCTGCAATCTTGGGCGGCCCGCCCTACAGCATCATCGAGATCGATCTGTACGCCGATGAAATCCTGGCAACAACCTATCGCTGCGACGGCTTGATCGTCAGCACGCCCGTGGGGTCGACGGCGCACAACCTCTCAGCCGGTGGTCCGATCCTGCGAAAGCATCTGCGTGCCATTGTGATCCAGCCGATCAGCCCACACACGTTGACCTATCGGCCGCTGGTCGATTCGGCGGACACCCAGTTGGAAATCGTTGTTGCCCGCCCACACGCCATGACCAATATCGTCACCGATGGCCGAGTGCTCGGGCAGATTCAGCGCGGTGACCGCGTGGCGATTCGGGCCTCCAGCCATCGCTTTCGCATGCTGGCTGTAGCCGGCCAGAATGAGTACCGCACGCTGCGGGAAAAACTCGGCTGGGGCGGTAGTGTGCTGCGTTAGCCGCGGGCACTCGTCCTCAACGACGACGGGCTTGGGCAGAGCCGGTCGGCGTGGCCGCTCCCACTCAGCGGTCGCGGACAAAGCTTGGCCGCGTCTCGATCTGTAGCACTCATTACACACCCTGACAGACGGTTGTGTTTGCTCAGCCGACCTGTCGCAGCAGCTAGGGAGCTGAAGTAAGGGTCAGGCTCCCATAACAATGCTAGCAATTCTCGAAAATCAGGATACGCCGGCGAGTTTCACGGTTGAACTGACCTGACGAGCGGCATAGACTCACCTGATTAGTTTGCCTAAACCGCTTATTTTACCGTGGGCAAGCTGGGCTTTTAACAACCAGAAACCACAGCGGAACCGACATGAAAACCTTTTCTTTACGACAGATCATCGCCCGCATAGCGGTGACTGCTTCGGTTTTGGGACTCGCGCTACCGGCCCAGGCCGAGACCCCATCATCTGCATTGACCGCCACTCAGTGGATCGCACAATCCGGCGATGGTTCGATCAGCGGCAAACTCGTTGTTCCCCGGCTCGCAGGCGCCGCTGAGGCGGTCGCGGACGCCACCGTTGGCTTGGTGAGCGAACAGCGAGCAATCCACACGACTCGCACTGACGAACAAGGTGGCTTCAGCTTTGAAGGGATCGA
>CALELC010000434.1 GCA_937904535.1 uncultured Planctomycetaceae bacterium | reverse complement strand
GAGAAATCAGCAATCCCGCTGTCGGCCACAGCTTGTTTGGCGGCCCCGGCAGCGAATTTCGTATGTCGCCCCCGGTCTTTCCAAACCTCAGCCGATTCACCGGTGTCGGTGATATCCCAGTTCTTGACCTCTGCCGAAATCTTGGTCGGGAAACCACTTGCATCGAACAGCGTCGTCGGCCCGACGCCGCTCTTTCCTTCCCGCAGCCCTTCCCAAACGGTGGACACATCATGCCCCATCGGGTTGATCATTCCGATCCCGGTAACAACAACTCGGCGACGCATGAAAACGGCAAACTCCAGGAAGAAAGGCGCGGTGGAACAGCCCGGACCGCACGGCCGGGGCGGGCATCTAAATCTTGTCGGAAATCGCCAGCGGATTGCCCTGCTTATCGACAGCGACGTTGAATAAATTCATGGTTCGCAGCATGATCGCTAGGTCGCCGGGATGGAACAGCGAACCTTCGGCGAAGCGTCCGGGCTCCAGGAACGCGAACATCAATTCGATTTCGGCTTGCAACTCACCGTCACAATGACTGGTGCCGATCACGGTAGCACCGTGGTCCTGCGTGCCTTCGAGTCGCACGTGGTAGCGAAGCTGGTCACCTGGCAAAGCCGGACGGTGGTACACCGCCTTGCCTATCTTAGCCAGCACCACGCGTTGATCCCAGTCAAAATGCTCGGCGACCAAAATCCCGCCGAGCTGAGCCATCCCTTCGACAATCAGCGTCGGTGGGAGATAAGGGTACGCCAAGCAGTAGTCATCGAGCACTTCCTCATCCAAGGCGACATTCTTGATGCCGCTGGCGTGGGAGCCGCTGACAAACTCGGTGAACCGATCGATCCAAAACCAACGCATGGCAGTGAGAACCTACTTAGATCTTGGTGGCGACGTAGTTGCACATGTCGCCAACGGTCAGCAGGTTACCGAAATCCTGCACACGGGGGTTCTGCTCGAACTTCGACAGGTCAGCCCACGGCATCCGCTTCTTCAGTTCGGTCATCCCTTCCGGCGTGACCGAGCCATCCTTGACGTACTGGCTGTTGGTCAGGATGTCTTCGGGCGAGAGTTCTTCGCGGGGGATCGTGATGCCAAAGCTCTTTTCGAGCTTGAACACAATGTCCAAAAAGTCGATCGATTCGGCGCCCAGGTCACCCACCAGCGTGGCTTCCGGAGTCACTTCGTCGTCATCCACGCCCAGAGCATCGACCAAAGCGGTCCGGACTTTATCAAATACTTCGTCGCTGTACTGTGTCATCACGGGTCCTTCGTAGAAAAATCGCGTTCGCTAGTGTTTCCGATGTTCGTCCGGCTGAACAGATGCCAAGCGATCGCCAGGGATCGTCGGCTGCCGGTTCAGTGGACGAGACGTCAGTTGGATGAGGCAGGACGATCAGTCCGCTTTCACAGGGCGGTTGATTTGGTCCAGCGGCCCGAAGAGGCTTTCGAATTGCTTCCGCGAGGCAGCCGCCACGAGTTCATCTGTACCGAGTCGCGGCGGAGATTGGGTAGAGCATTTTTCTAAAACCAACCGCGCCGCCACGGTGGTGCGGCCCGCTTTCTCGCCGGTCGCTTTGACGCTCACCAGTGGCCCCTCTTCTTTGAGCCACTGCACCGTGACATCCAGCGTTTCCCCTGGACAGAGGAAATCGCCAAACTTCACGCCCCGTGCTTCTTTGAGCAGCACGAGGGGAGTTGCAAAGTCATCGCCGCTGCGGATCATCCAAATCGCCGCCTGATGTAATGCTTCGAGCATCATCACGCCCGGCATGACTGGAAATTTGGGAAAATGGTCTAATAGGTATTGCTCGTCCGACCGCAGCGTCCGCTGGGCAACCAATCGCCTGCCGGGCTCGAACTCGACAATTCGGTCTAACTGGTTGTATCGCATCAAAGTTGTCAAAGAACATGGAGAACGAGGCGCAGGCCACGGTGGCGGTGACAGAATAATGTCCCCAAGCCCCCGCCTCAACGGCAGTTTCGCTTCCGCGCGATCGCGAGCAGGATGTGCCGCTGCAGCATCGCAGGCTCGACTTGCTGCTTGGGCAACAAATCATCGGCCCCCGCGGCCAGACACGCGAGGCTCAGCTGCGGCTGTGCGCAACTGGTCATCACGAGAATCGGAGTTTCTCTATCGGCCTGCCGCAGCGCCGTAACCGTTGCCACGCTCGTGCTATCGGGCAAGTTTAAGTCGAGCAGAACGATATCAAACGATTGTTGCCGCAGCGTTTCAATGGCGGCGGCCAACGACCCGACCTCAACGATGCTGAAATGCGGTGAGATTGCGGCTAAATGTTGCCGCGTCACGAGCGACTGCACCAGGCTGTCTTCGACGACCAGGATGCGACAGCCGCTGTCACAGGGCGAAATCGTCACCCCTATTTCGTGGCCACAGACCTCCATTGCCTCGAGCACTTCAGCCATCGTCTGAAAGCGGGCCTCGGGGTCAATCTCAGTCATCCGGCTGACCAAGGTGTAGATTCCGGCCGGCAAATCCTGCCGCAGCGACGCCAGTTCGATCATGCCCTGGCAACTCACCAATGCCATCGCCCGGCGCCGCTGGGTGCGCCCGCGCAGGTGACTGGCTCCGGTCAGCAGAAAGAACAGCGTGCAGCCGAGGCTGTAGATGTCGCTGCGAACGTCACACAGCCCCAGCTCTTCCGCTTGCTCGGGGGCCATGTAGTCGATCGTGCCCATCAAATGTCCGGTGCGCGTGTGCCAGGCCTGATTCTTGAGAGTCGCAGCCGACTCCACCGCATCAAAAAACCGGGCCAGCCCCATATCGACGAGCTTGATTTGCTCACCGGGCCCCACCATCAAGTTGCCGGGCTTCACATCGCGATGCACCAGGCCGCGCTCGTGCGCGTGGGCCAGTGCGCGTGCAGCCTGGGCTGCGTACACCAACGCGCGCTCCGGCGCTAACGGCCCTTCATCGGCCACCAGTTGCGCGAGGTTCCGCCCCTCCACCAGTTCCATCACGATGTGCAATCGGCCGTGCTGATGCCCGACCGACCGCGCCACTGCAATATTCGGATGAGCTAGTCCGCGAACGGCCTCCATCTCACGTAAGAACCGGTTGCGAATCGCCGGGTCCGCGGGATCTAACGGGCCGAGTGGGTCGAGCAACTTGAGCGCGTACAAATGACCGGTAACGCGGTGGCGGACGCGCAGGACGATCGCCATACCGCCTCGCCCCAACCGGTCAAGCACATCATATTCACCGATCCGCAGCAACTCTGGGGCGCGGACGCAGATGAGCGCCGCCTGAAAAGACGTCAACTTGCCGACAGCGATCAAGCCCTCCGCGAGTTGAGCGGTGGTCAATTCCGGTTTCGCTTCCGCGTCCGGCAAGTCGCCCGGATCAATCGTCGCCAGCTTCGCTGCCAATAAACCGTCGCAGAACGACTCGATGGAGGTACGTCGGAGCCAGCTTGGCAACTCTTCTGCCGCATCGAGGTCGTACCCGGGCTGCAGACCGGTGTCGGAAACCGACGAGAGACAAACCTGTGTCGGCTGGTCGGCTTTAACGGTCGACCGCTGCCGAAGCGTGGAAAAGTCCGCTGGCGGTCCACGGCTGTCCACCGAATCCGAGAGCGAACTGCTCGGCAACAGGAATTCGTCACTGTCGGATGCGGTGCTCGATGCGAGTTCCGTCCCGCTGGCGAGTCCGGCTGTAGGACTGGCTGAAACAAACTCCACAGGAGCGATTGCGGGCGGGGCAACGGCTCCCGCCGGGACGAGCTTGCCCGCTGGCGACAAAGTTGCAGCCACCAGACCGAACGGCCTGCCCCAGCGCGGCGAAAGCATCACGACGGCCCAAACAGCAATCACGCTGGCCACCGCCAGCGTCCAAATAGGCCACCCGTGCATACGCGACAAACTGCTCGGCTGCCACAACTCGGCAAACGGCAACCAGCCCCATTGCACCAGCACCGTTCCCACGAGGATTGCACAACTGATCGCGGCGGCGACCGAGCAGGCCTGTCGGCGGTTGAATCGTTGCTCGCAGGAGGCCGCCAAGGCAACGGCCAAGGGATAGAGCAGCGGGAGGGCCGCGATCAGCAGCACTCCTAACACGAGCAGCCCCAGCAGCGGCTTGCGAGCATCGAACATCGAGCCTCCCTCCGTGCTACAGGCCATTTTACCCGTTCCCTGTGGAGACTTCGAAAACTCCGATCCGATTTGCAAAGCAGACTTCTGTGCAACGACTGAGCCAATTCGCCGACCTCTCCTTCAGTTGCCGACATGTTCGGTTCCTGAGTCGGTTGCCGATCGCTATGATCGCGTCGGTCCGCAAGTTGTTTTTGATCCGACTCCTTTTCCTAGACCCTTTAACTCCCTCGCCGCACCGGTCACGCCAGCGATGAAGACAGACGAATTACGAGAAAAGTACCTGGCGTTCTTCGAAACCAAGGGGTGTGTTCGCCAACCCAGCGACGTGCTCGTCCCGACCTGGGACCCCTCGGTGTTGTTCACCCCCGCCGGGATGAACCAGTTCAAAGATCACTTCTTGGGCAAGGTGAAGCTCGATTTCACCCGGGCGACCACCTGCCAAAAATGTCTGCGGACCGGTGACATCGATAACGTCGGCCGCACGGCGTATCACCACACGTTCTTTGAAATGCTCGGTAATTTCAGCTTCGGCGACTATTTCAAGCGTGAAGCGATCCACTGGGCGTGGGAGTTCCTGACCGACAAGAAATGGCTGGGAATCGATCCCGATCGGCTGAGCGTGACGGTCTACAAGGACGACGACGAAGCCCGGCGGATCTGGAACGAGGAAGTCGGCCTGCCTTCGTCGCGGGTCTCGGGGATGGACGAGGACGAAAACTTCTGGCCCGCCAGCGCCCCTAGCCAAGGCCCCGATGGTGTCTGCGGCCCGTGCAGCGAAATTTATTACAAGCTCGACGGCGGCGGTGACGTCGAAATCTGGAACCTGGTGTTCACGCAGTTCAACCGTGTCGGCGAACCGCCGGACAACCTCCGCCCGCTGCCGAGCCAAAACATTGACACGGGCATGGGGCTGGAACGCTGCGCCAGCGTGCTGCAGGGAGTGCCGACGAATTATCACATCGACATCCTGCGGCCGATCCTCGAAGCCGCGGCTGACGTGACGTCGATTCCCTATGAATACCAAAGCGAAAACGGTCGGCGGCTGCGCCGGATCACCGACCACATCCGCGCATGCACGTTCGCTGTGCATGAAAATGTGTACCCCGGTGCCAATGGCGCGAAGTACGTCATCCGCCGTCTGATTCGCCGCGCTGTTCTCGACGGTCACCAGATGTCGATCCGCGAACCGTTCTTGTACCAACTGGTCGAAGCGGTCGCCGAGGCGATGAAATCGCAATACCCGGAACTCAGCGAGACCGTGCCGCGCGTCGCCGACGTGATCAAGAGTGAAGAAGAACGTTTCTTCGCCACGATCGACGTTGGA
>CALELC010000433.1 GCA_937904535.1 uncultured Planctomycetaceae bacterium | reverse complement strand
TCGTGCGCGAGCCAGTGCCCAACCGGTGACCGCTCGTGCCGGAAAGATGAACACCACGAAAAACAAACTGGGGATCCACGTGATCTGCTGGGGGATCGTTTCGATCTTCAAAAGGTACAGCGGCACGGCAAACATCAGGGTCACCAACAAGGCAAACCAATACGCCAGCGGCGCACGGCGAAACTGCTGGCGTACCTGACTCCACTGGAACACTGCCGCCAACCGCCGCTCGGCGGCCAGCTGCGCCTGCAAAAACGGCAAGTACAACAGCACCGTCGCCAACAACAACGCTCCCAACAAACCGGCTAGCCCGGCGGCGCCCTCGCTGAGACGCGTCGAGCCGACCAACATCGACAGCGGAATGACCAGCCAGGCCATCGCTCCCAAAAACCCCTGCAGCCCTAAACGAAAGTAATACGCCAGCCGCAACGAGATAAAAAAACGCCACAACCCGTCGCGAGCCTCGCGGTAGCGAAAGCCGCTCCGCAGACGCTGGATCAACAGCAACGGCGCCGGCCAAAAGAAATGCCGCAGCTTTCCGCCTCGATACCAGGCCCACAATAGCTGCCCGACCGTCAGCAGCGTCAGGATCAACAAGCCGGCGCGCCATTTCGATGCCACCGGCCCGCCGGGGTCGATCTGTTCCGCGTCGTACCAGAAGTTTGAGACAACCCGCAGCGGCAGCAGCAACAGCCAACTGCCAAGCACCCACCCGCCAATCCGTGCCGCCTTGCGAATGCCCACAAATGCGTCCCGCAGCCGCCCGCTCCGGGTGACTCGGCCGCTGACCTCCAGTAAGTAGCCGAGACTCATCAACTGCAACACGGGAATCGTGGCCAGAACGGCGAGTCCTGCGACCAGCGAGGCCGCCCCAAAACACCACTGGCTCGCTGAAGCGACGCCGCAAAGGGTCTGGCTTAACCACCGTCTCACTGCCGTGGCTCGTTGAGGTTGAAGTTCCACCGGGTCGCTTTCAACGGCATGCTGAGATTGACGGCGCTGCGGCGCACTTGGACAATGTACAACAGTTGCGACCGGCTTAACATCCAAATCGATGTGGCTTGCAGGTCGATCCTCATCCTTCGATCCTCTTTGGGAGAGACGCACTCCATGTGGGTTCGCGACCTCCTGTTTTTCGGCTTGGGGCTCAGCGGACTGGCCGCCCTATCAACCGGTCTGCTGTCAGCTCAGCGGGTTGAGCCACCGCTGGAATACCGCGCTGCGTATCAAGCTCCGGCCCTGCAGCGCGCGCTTGCGGAACTCAATCGAGAGTTCCAACAACAGTGGCAAGAACGCCAGCTGACGCCGGCGCCGCGAGCCGATGACCTTACGATCGCCCGGCGATTATCGTTGGCACTTACCGGTACGATTCCCTCCTTTGAAGAGATCCGTGCTCTGGAAGCCCGGCCCGCGGATGAACGCCTGCATTGGTGGGTGTCGCGGCTGTTAGCCGACCGGCGGTATGCGGATTACGTCGCCGAGCGATTCGCACGCGCCTTTGTCGGCACCGAAGAAGGCCCGTTCCTCATCTATCGCCGGCGCCGTTTTGTCTCCTGGCTCAGCGATCAATTGCAGCACAACACACCTTACGATCAGATCGTACGCCAGTTGATCAGCGGCACGGGGCTGTGGACCGATTCACCGGGGGTGAATTTTCTGACTGCGACTGTGATGGAAGACAGCGACGGCCGGACCGATCCCATTCGTCTCGCGGCGCGAACTTCGCGAGCGTTTTTGGGGATGCGGATCGACTGCCTGCAGTGCCATGACGACTACCTCGGCAACGTGGTGCTCGGCAGCCCTGACTCTCCGCGGGATGGCCTGCAATCCGATTTCCATCAGCTGGCGGCTTTCTATTCCCAAGCCAATACGTCGTTATTGGGAGTTAAAGACGACGATCAATTGTATCAGTACAAGTACTTAGATGCGGAAGTCGAGGAAGAAGTCCCTGCGATTGTCCCCTTTGGTCCGGAACTGCTATCGGCCGAAGGAACCCGTCGCCAACAACTCGCCCGCTGGGTGACGCATCCGCAAAACAAGCCGTTTGCCAGAGCGAGTGTCAATCGGATCTGGGCACTGATGTTGGGCCGCCCCCTGGTCGAGCCGATCGATGACATCCCGCTGCACGGCGAATACCCTCCTGGACTCGAAACCCTGGCCGATGGCTTTGTGGACTCAGGCTACGACCTGCAGTGGCTGATCCGCGTGATCGCTGCGAGCGACGTCTTTCAGCGTGATAGCCGCGCGGCATTCGACGTCACCAGCGAGCATGAACGTCACTGGGCGATTTTTCCGCTGTCACGGTTACGGCCGGAACAAGCCGCCGGCAGTTTAATCCAGGCCAGTTCGCTCAAAACCATCGATTCCGGTGCCCATATCATCAAACAAGTCGGCCGGTTTGCTCAGCAGTATGAGTTCATCGTGCGTTATGGCGACCTGGGTGAAGATGAGTTTGATGACCGCGGGGGCACAGTGGCCCAGCGATTGTTGATGATGAATGGAGAATTGACGCGCAAACGCACCGATCACAACCCGTTGATCAATGCGGCGTCGCGAATCGCACTGCTGTCTCCGAGCGATGAGAAGGCGATTGAAACCGCTTACCTGTGCGTCCTGACTCGGCGGCCCACCGACACCGAACGGTCGCACTTTTTAGAAGCATTTAAGCAACAGGCAGCCCGGACGCCGAGTGTCGAAGATCTCTATTGGATTTTGCTCAATAGTACGGAGTTCTCCTGGAACCACTGACATGCAGATCCATCGTTCAGGCTCTTGTTCGTACGATCTGAGCGGGTTCTCAACTGCCGCCGTCGGTCGCGGCAGCGCCGCTCATTTCCACCGTCGCAGCTTGCTCACCGCGGGCGCCGCAGCTGGAGTCGGCTGGCTGACTTCGCTCGGTGAAGCCTTGGCGCGCGCCGAACCACAGCGTCCCACGGCTCGTCCGCGATCCGTGATCGTGCTGTGGTTGCAGGGCGGCCCCAGCCAACTCGAAACCTTCGATCCGCATCCCGGCGGCAAAATCGGTGGCGACACCCAGGCCATTGCGACCTCGGTACCTGGCCTACAAATCGCTTCCGGATTGGCGCAAACGGCCGAGCAAATGCACTCCATCGCACTGGTCCGTTCGGTGATCAGCAAAGAGGGTGATCACGAGCGGGCCACTTACAACGCCAAAACCGGTCACCGCCCCGATCCAACGCTCGTGCATCCGGCGATTGGCGCCGTGCTGTGTCATCAACTGGCAGATGAGGTCGAGATCCCTCGGCACATCTCGATTCTCGGCAACCAGTGGTCGGCCCGCGGAGGCTACCTCGGCGATCGGTTCGACGCGTTTCGCACCGGTGATCCTTCGGGACCGGTCCCGGATGTTATTCCGCCGGTCAAACCAGAACGCTTCGAGCGTCGACTGGAGAGCTTGTTCGAGGTGGTCGAGACCGAGTTCGCTCGAGGGCGTCTGGCCAATTTAGACGAACAAAGAACGTTGCACCGAACCGCCATGCGCTCAGCCGTCAGCATGATGTCCTCGGAACAACTCAAGGCGTTTGATGTCGGCCAGGAGCCACAACGCTTACGCGATGAGTTTGGCGATACTCCGTTCGGTCGCGGCGTGCTGGCGGCGGTTCGCTTGATCGAAGCCGGTGTGCGATGCGTCGAAGTCACACTCGATGGTTGGGACTCACACATCAATAATCATGCTTTACAAACGCGGCAGACGGAGATCCTCGATCCAGCCCTAGCAGCTTTGATCCGCGAGCTCAAACGCCGCGAGCTGTTTGACCAAACCATCGTCATTTGCGGGGGCGAGTTTGGCCGCACACCGCGCATCAATCCGGCAGCAGGTCGAGATCACTGGCCCCACGGTTTTTCGGTAGCGTTGGCAGGTGGCGGGATTCGGGGTGGGGCGGTGATTGGCGAGACAGCTGCCGATCCCAAACTCGATAAAGCCACGCCGCTGGACGACGTACGGTCACCACACGGGATCGAAGATATTCACGCGACCGTGCTGGCAGCTCTCGGGGTCAATTTCAAGCAAGAGTTGCAAACACCCATCGGCCGGCCGATGGCCATCAGTCACGGCCACGTGATCCAGGAACTCTTGAGCTAGACGAGTATCTGAATTGAGGACACAGCGACTCACCCTGCTGCTCGTCGCGCTCTTGGTGCCGCTGTCATTCATCGCTGCGCCCTATCCCCAAGAGTTGGTGCTCCAACATCTGCCAACAACCGCAGCGCTAATCGGATTAGCCGTCGTAATTTGGCAGTTTGGAATCTCTTCACTCTCCTATTATTGCCTGCTCGCGTTTCTGATCTTGCACATCATTGGGGCCCGCTGGATTTATTCATTTGTGCCGTATGATGCGGTCCTCAGCTACCTCACCGGCACCTCTCTCGCGGACACCTTTGGTTGGCAACGCAATCACTATGATCGCCTGGTGCACTTCGCCTCCGGAGTTCTTGGCGTGCCACCCGCCAGCGAGATGCTGCAGCGACTGGGGAACATGGGGCCGCGGGGCGCGGCGATCATGGGCGTCGCAACCGTACTGGCAATCGGAGCGATCTATGAGGTTCTCGAATGGCAACTGGCCATCCTGCTGTCGCCTGAACATGCCGAGGCTTATAACGGTCAGCAAGGCGATATTTGGGATCCGCAAAAGGATCTGGCACTCGCCTGGATCGGTGCCATGATCTCGATGCTGCTCGTGTTCCGCCGCAGACTCACCTAGACACTCAGCTGCTACCGAGCTTCGGGAAACACGTCTGCCAGCGGAATCCGCAGGAACACCAGGTTGGCGAGGCTGCCTTCGAACAAGATGCCGAGGGTCTGTTCATCGATCCGGGTCAAGCAGGAATAGCCGGCACTGACGCCTTCGTCGATCAACAACTGGTGAGTGGCAGGCCAACTCATTCCCTGATCGACAGAGCCTTTGATGGTCAGATTCCGCCGTGCCCCACCGGTTACAGCCGGATTGCTGAATACCAACCAATCGGCCCCGGCACGGTCATCAGGCCGAGAAAGATGGTGCGGCGCAATTGTAATCAAACTCGCTTGGCAAACCGGTTCCGGCAGCGCCGAGCGGTTGGTGGGGTGTTCTTGCCACGTCTGCCCCCAGTCATCGCTTACCGCCACTGCGCGACTGCCGCCGCGGTTGTCGCGCATGTTGAGCATCAACGTTCCGTCGGCCAATTCAACGACTTGTGCCTCGGTGGTGTTGGACCGAGCACTGGTGCCGATTTGCCAAGTCTGCCCGCGATCGCGACTGTGGATCACCGTTGCGTGTGGCAAGCCATCGGCATCGACAAACTGAGCCGGAAAAACCAGCAGGCCGCTGCGCGTTGTGATCCCGCAGCCGGGCCCCTGCAAGAGTAATCTCCAAGCTGGATCTTTGACTTGGCGGGTGATGTTAATCGGTTCGGACCAGGTGAGTCCGTCATCATCGCTGCGCACCAGCATGAACTGCGCGGTTTCCTCGGGATCGAGCCCGGGCCGGGAACCATGAAAGCCTTGATTGCCGTGGCTCCAGACACCAGCGACCCAAATCGTGCCGGTTTGGCGATCGACCAACACGCTTGGGTCACCGACGCCATCCCCCAACCAGCGACGATCGTTGCCCAGGTCCATAATCACGCGCATCGGTTCCCAGGTTCGCCCACCGTCGGTACTGCGACTCATACCGACATCGATATCCGCAGGCAAATCACCCCAACCATCGCGGCGAATGTCATACACCGCGATCAAAGTGCCGGTGTTCGTCGTTACCAAGCCGGGGATCCGATAGGCCGGGACACCGTCCTGTCCGCTGTTCCGCAGCGCTACACCGATCCGCTGACCAGGGTGCTCTACCGGCGACTCGACTCGGTGTACCTGGCCATCGCTGGTTTCCAGTTCCTCCAGCCGCGCGTGAATGGTCCCAGACTGATCGGCAGCGGGCGCGAGTGCTGCCGTCAGCCAGAACGTGTTCTGCCCGCTGGCCAGCTCGATCTGGCCTTCAAACGTCAACTCGGCGGCTGGTTCATTCGGCTCGCCCAGCGATTTGGCTTGTGCAAAGAATCGCTCGGCATCTTGATAGCTCGGCTCAGTCGCTGCGCCGCTGGAGCGAAGTTCCAATCGCTGGATGTCATCCAAACGCGTCGTGCCGGCCAGCGAGACACGAATGCGGCGAACGCCGAGCAAATGTCGATTTCCTGACGCCTGCACGTTGATTCGCAGAATCGGGCTGAACTGGCTGCCGATCAGCGCCGGCGTCACCCGCTGTTCCGCTGTCACCTCGGAGATCCGCATCGGCACGGCGCGGTCAATGGCAACATCGTCCAGCAGTACACCTCGGTCCGGCGGGCTGGAACAATTCAACTGCAGTTGTTCAACGCGCCCTGCAGGCCAGGGGATTGCAAACCGCTCATAACGTCCAACCGGGACGGCGTCCGCATCCGCGAACAACACTTGCCGTTGGCCGTCGACTTGAGCAGTGATCTGAAAATCAAACGGCTCCTGCCGGGTCCACCGCTGCGCCCAAAACACCAGTTCAACTGGCTCCGCCTCCGCAAGCTCAGGTGTCCAGCGAATGCTCGAGTTCTCACCGCCGATCAGCCGCAGAGCTTGACTCCGTTCGCGGCCGCGCCCCGGCTCAATCGAAGCCTCACCCGCTGCCGCAGTCCAGCGGCCATTGCCAATCGTCAAATCCGTCAGCGGCCCAGCCGGCACCCTATCAAAACTGCTGCCTACGATCTGCTCGACAGGCGGGTCAGCCGACCGCACCGCATCGCAATCAACAACTGCAAGCAGGCTTACAACAATCACAAATGCAATTCGCATGAACGATCTTCAGGATATCTCAACTGATGATTGGCTGACCACGCGCAGGCATTGCCTGCGTGATCCCCACTCTCAAATGCCGGATGGCAGGACAGGACGTCGCTCCTGCCCGGCAAGTTGGTCTTCAACTTTACAAGCGCTGCTTGAACGCTTGACAAGGATCAGTTGGTTGGCGGCTTGTGCTCTTTGTGGCAAGCCGCACAGTTGGTGGAGGCCTTCAGCAGTTGCGTCCCATCATCGCGTCCGACCGCAACTTTGGCCGCGGCAACGACCACGGCGTTGGCCTTCTCGCGCCAACCTTCAAGACTGCCTTGAGGCGGATGGGTCTCGGCGAGGCTGACGTAGTAGTCCAACAGCGCCAGCTTGTCTTCCTGTGTTGCTTCCCCGTCGAGGACTTTCTTCTGCAGCCCTGCCTTATGGACTTTCTCCATCACCACCTTGATCGAGTACTTCGCCGGCGTTTCGCCGTCAGGTGTCGTCTGTTGCCCCTGGGGTGCCGCTGCTTGTTGCCCCTGAGCCGTAAAGGCGGCCGCCACACTCAAAACACCGCAAACCAAACCGAGTCCAAGCCAGCGCATCATCAATCTCCAGGAAGTTTGCATGGATAGAGAAAGGAACCCGCCCGCGGCAGTTTCCGCCGAGCGATTATAGGGTACCCGTTCCCCACGCCAAGCAGATTCCGCTAGCTTTAACCGAGGTACAGCGTTTCGCGGATTTCATTGCTCCGCGGCAAACTCAGCTCGAGTCCAGCTGCGGAACGTCAACGCGAGTGTGGTCACGGCCAAGAGCCACAGGCCCGGCAGTACCGCTGCGTGATGTAGCAACTCACGTACTTTGGCAGCTGCAGCGGGCGACTCTCCCATTCCTGTATCGATTACCAGCATGCTCACCAAACAGATAGCAAGCATACTGATCAACACAGCAAAAGCCGCACTTACCCAGCGGTGGCTCAGCATCCCCCACAACAGCGTCCCCGTCAGCAGGACGGT
>CALELC010000432.1 GCA_937904535.1 uncultured Planctomycetaceae bacterium | reverse complement strand
GCGGTGCGGCGGTCGAGATTGCCGGTCGGCTCATCGGCGAGGATCAGGATCGGATCGCGAAACAGCGCCCGGGCGATCGCCACCCGCTCCCGTTCGCCGCCCGACAGTTGACCGGGCAGGTGGGTTAGCCGTGGACCGAGCGAGACTCGCTGTAAGAGTTCCTCGGCTCGGGCAAAATCGTCCGGACCGGCGCTGCCGGTGGCTAGCGCTGGGATCAGCACATTTTCCAGCACCGTCAACTGCGGCAACAAATGATGATCTTGGAAGATGAACCCGATATTGCTGTTACGAAACGCTGCAAGCTGCGTTTCTGATAACACAAAGGGATCGGTGCCATTGAGCCGCACACTACCGGAATCCGGTTCGTCAAGCGTGCCGAGGATCTGCAGCAGTGTGCTTTTACCACTGCCACTTGGCCCAACGACGGCAAGCGACTGACCAGAGCTCATCTGCAAGGACAGATCGCGGAGCACATGCAGCGTCTCGGAGCCACTGCGATAGCTCTTATTCAGGGACTCGACGGACAACGAACTCATCGGCTAGCTCCAGCAGCATCGGTTGATTCGGCGAGATAGGCTTCGCATAAGGCAAGCAGCGCCAAGCCGTAGAAGGTGTATTCCACGTCGACTTCCTGATCGAAGGCGAATCCGTGGAACCCGCCGGCGGGCCGGCCACCCTCGAGCCGCTGCATCGAAAGCGCATACCGCCGCAGCCCCGGCAGGTGCAGTTGATCGACCGCCTGCAGATCGGCCATGGTGACCATTCCGGTACAACTGCTCAGCAGATCGGCTAGCGAGATCCGGTCATTGGCTGACAGTCCACCTTCATCGGTCCGCATATCAGCCAGAAACTCAATCGTCGCCTCCTCCGCGCCCGGATCGAGTCGTCCCAGCGACTTGAGCGCCCCGATCCCCGCAGCGGTTGGATTAACGCCAGCGCGTTTGGCGACCCGGATCTCACGAAACCCACCGTCGATCACGCGCTGGCCATGAAGAAAGCGAAGAATTGCGTCCGGCTCCGGTGGTTGGGCTTCAAGCAATTCATAACACAGCAGATTCAAAAACGTTTGATAGGTGCTACCGGCCACGCCGCCGACGGTTTTGGCATAACCGCCATCGCTGCTGCGAAGCGCCTCCAGTTTCGCCAGCACCCGCTGTCTCGCATCAGGAATATCGGTGAGCGGATTGATCCCCTGGGTCAGCTCTAAAATCGAGGCTCCCATCACCAACGAGACGAGGTCGACGATCCCCAGACTGTCACTGAAGGTTTCGGCAAAAAAACCGGCCGCTCGCTGAGCAACATCCTCATCAATGCCATCGACAATCAGCAGGCCGCGGAGCGCAAACGCAGTGTAATAGGGATCGCTATCGCCTTCGCGGCCCGCAAACCCGCCGTCGGAACGCTGCTGGCTCAGCAGCCAGGAACCGTGAGTTTGGCGAATCTCGGGATCGATCAAGGCGGCCCCAGCGGCCAACCGCAGCGTCAAATCGGTCAAGTAACTCAAGCGACTAACAATCTCAGTTATAAGTATCCGAAAATTCGCAGGGTGTCATCTCAATAGACACCAGATAAACAAGTCCCGTTGGAGTCCAAGTTTTAGCCAGTTGGAGT
>CALELC010000431.1 GCA_937904535.1 uncultured Planctomycetaceae bacterium | reverse complement strand
CGCTATTCCAATATCCGTGAGATGGCCCGCGGCGCGACCGCGCAACTGCGAAGCGGATTCGATACGGTGGTCGGCCGTACGGTGGCGATCAAATCGCTGCTGCCCGAACAGATGCACAATCGCGTCGAACGCCGTCGCCTGCTGCGTGAAGCGCGCGTCACGGCCCAATTGCAGCACCCCGGGACCGTGCCGGTGTACGAGATCGCCGACGACGATTACTGGGGCATCTACTTCACGATGAAGCGAATCTCCGGTGAGAACCTGTTTGAGGCGCTCAAGCGGATCGCTCGCCAGGACCAGCGGACACTGGAGGCTTACCCGCTGTCACGACGGTTGGACATCGTGGCCGATACTTGCCAGGCACTCGCCTATGCTCATGCTCGCGGCGTGATCCACCGCGACGTGAAACCCGAAAACATCTGGGTCGGGAACTTCGGCGAAGTCGTGTTGCTCGACTGGGGTGTGGCCAAGGTTTGGGGACACCCCGACGATAATGAACCGGTCCGCCACAGCTCGCTGCCGGTCCGCAAGGGGCAAGAAGACGAAAGCCAGCTCCGCACGCTCACCGGCCATGGGCAACGCCCCGGGACCCCACTGTACATGTCGCCCGAACAAATCGACGGGCAACGCGGGATCGACGAACGGACCGACATTTTCAGTGTCGGCGTGGTGCTGTACGAAGCGCTCGCCCTACGGGAACCGTTCCGCGGTGCGAACATCGACGAGACGTTCAGGAACATCAAGCACGCGGAAGTGGCCCCGCCCAGCGAACGGGCGCCCGACGCAGGCATTCCCCCGGAACTCGATGCCGTGGTGATGAAGGCGATGCAAAAGAAGCCGGCGCAGCGGTTTCAGACCATGCGCGAGCTGATCCAGGAACTGCGAGCAGCTTCCCGTGCGGTTGCCGTGGCCGAGCCTCATTAACGGCCGTTTACCCAAGTGCTTCGCCCGCCATGGGGTCTGATCCTAGGAGGCGCAGAGGCGTCAGCAAGTTACCGATTTTGCCGATCAGGGTCAGACCCCTGTTCGGATAGGCGATTAGGATCGTTCGGCATCATTCATGTGTGGAATCACCGGCGCCCTTTGGAGCGATCCCGCTGCGGCGATCGACCTGCAAACGCTGCAGCGGATGACTGACGCAATCAGCCACCGCGGACCGGACGATTGCCATAGCCACGTGGAACTCGACCGCCGCGACGGAGAAGGACGGTCGGCGAGCGTCGCGCTGGGCTTTCGCCGTCTGAGCATCATCGACGTCGCCGGCGCGCGTCAGCCGCTGAGCAACGAAGACGGCACCCTGTGGCTCGTCTTTAATGGTGAGATCTATAACTTTCGCGAGCTCCGCCGCCGTCTCGAAGGTGCGGGCCATCGCTTTGCAACCGATGGCGATGGCGAGGCGATCTTGCATCTGTATGAAGACCTCGGCACCGAGTGTTTTCAGCAGCTCAATGGCATGTTCGCGCTGGCGATCTGGGACAGCCGCCGCAACCAACTCGTGCTTGCCCGCGACCGCCTCGGCAAGAAACCGCTGTACTTCACTCAGCAAAACGATCGGTTGCTGTTCGCCAGCGAACTCAAGTGCTTTGCCCAGGTCCCCGGCTTCAAACCGGAGATCGATCCGGGAGCGATCGATGAGTTCTTGACCTACCAGTACATCCCGCATCCCGGAACGATCTGGAAGGGCGTGCACAAACTGTCGCCCGGTCACTTTGCGACGTTTCGCAATGGTCAATTGCGAGTCCAGCGATACTGGAATTACGACCCGACGTACGAAGCCCAGTTATCGCGTGCCGACGCGATCGAAAAGGTCCGCGAACTGCTCGAGGACTCGGTGCGGATTCGTTTGCAGAGCGACGTTCCGCTGGGCGCGTTCCTGTCCGGCGGCATCGACTCATCGCTGATCGTCGCCTTGGCTCAGCGGAACCTCAACCGTCCGATCCGCACTTTCAGCATCGGTTTCCCCGACAAGGATTACGACGAAACCGGGTACGCGGCCGAAGTCGCACGCTTTCTGGGCACCGACCATACCCGGTTTGAGGTTGCCCCCGATGGCGTGGCGATTATCGACAAGCTCGTCTGGCACTATGACGAGCCGTTCGGCGATTCCTCAGCAGTCCCGACCTGGTACTTGTCGCAGTTAACCCGCGGCGAAGTGACTGTGGCGCTGTCCGGCGACGGCGGCGACGAGCTCTTCGCGGGCTACGATCGGTACCGAGCGCTGTGGCTCAGCCGCATGATCCAGACCACACTGCCGCTGCACCGGTTGCCGGGGATTTCGCTCGTCCAGCGGCTGCCCGACTCATCGCGCCAGCGTTCGCTGATCCGCCGCGGCAAACGATTTTTGGAATCCTACGGCGAGGAACCGGCGCGGCGTTATCTGTCTTGGGTGCAGATCTTCCCAGAGTCGCTCCGCGCCGGCCTATACCGCGATGAGTTCGTGGAGCGGTTGCCGGGAACCGATCCGTTTGAGTTCATGCAGCGCGCTTGGGAGCGTTCCGGGGACCGCGATGTGATCAGCAAAGCCTCCCTGGCCGACCTGGAAACCTACTTGCCCTGCGACCTGATGACGAAGGTCGATATCGCTTCGATGGCCCACGGTTTAGAAGTCCGCTCACCGATGCTCGACTATCGCCTGGTGGAATTGGCGGCGTCGCTGCCGGTGGGGATGAAGTTCCGAGGCGGGCGCGGCAAGCGGATCCTCCGCGATGCCTTTGGTGATCGAATTCCGTCGACCGTGTGGACGCGCCGTAAGATGGGCTTCGGAGTGCCGATCGCCGGCTGGTTCCGCGGCCAGCTCAACCCCATGCTCCACGATCTGCTGCTCGCCCCGGGAGCGAGGATCCACGAGTTCTTCCAGCTGCCTGTGCTGGAACGCTTGGTCCGGCAGCACGAAACGATGCGGCACAACCATTGCTACCGACTGTGGAACCTGTTGATCCTCGAAAAATGGCTGCGGACTTGGACCTAGGGACGATGCCAGGTACAGCTCCAGACTTCCTGCCGTCGCCAAGCGTTGCGCTGAGTTCAAGAGACCTTGCGCCCGCGAAACGCGGCATTCCTGTTCGCAGTCATACCAAGGAGCCCTGGAGCACGAGTATGCTTCAAGGACGCCCGTGAGCGCTCAGGCGATAAACGCTCCGACGAAAAAGACTGGCAGCTGTAAGGCCGATCAGCGGTCTGGGCTGGTTCTGTCGACGGGCCTCAGGTGATCGATGCTAGAAAGCCACATCTATCGTTTTGCAGAGCAGAGGACCAAGGGACAATGAGTAAACAACGGCTGGCGGAGTTGCTGCACCAACTTCAGATGGAGTTGTCAACTACTGAGGATCTCAGTCCCGAACTCAGCGAACAGCTCCAAGCAACGACTGCTGAAGTCCGCCAGGTGCTCGAGCGTGAAGATCAGAGCGACGTTGACCAAGATGCTTCGCAAGGCGTCATCACCCAGCTCCGCCAGGCAGCGACGCGGTTCGAGGATTCGCACCCAGCGCTGACCAATACCGTCGGTCGCATCGCCGATGCCTTAGCCCAGCTAGGGATCTAGCTCACCGCCTGGGCCCGGGAACTTAGCCCGGCCCCCTCGACCACACCCGATCTCTCTGCGCGGGTCCCGCTCAACCCGCCCCGCTGACTGGCGAGTAAGCGATCAGTTCTTCCGGGCCACAAAACAGCAGTCTCCAGAAGCTTCCCGGCTAGAGCGTTCTCACAGACTTACTCGATGTACTCAGAATCCGCTTTTTTCTGAGTGAATTTCGTGTCGTAGCAGCGGTTCGTTCACTTGTCCGCCGATATGGGGTTCGTAGAATTACAGTCTAAGCAGAATAGCGGAAGAATTTCCGCCTGCTTTCTTTTCATTTATGCATTTTTCTATTGCAAAGTCTGAGGCCTACTAAATGTCTAAGAGACAAGTGAAGTCTGGATTCACCCTGGTTGAGCTACTAGTGGTGATTGCGATCATCGGAGTGATGGTCGGCCTGCTCCTGCCGGCGGTTCAAGCGGCGCGCGAAGCAGCCCGGCGGATGAGCTGTAGCAATAACCTCAAACAGCTCGGCCTGGGGATGCATAACTACGAGTCGACGTATAAGAAGCTCCCGGCATTGGGATCGCCTGGGATGGGCATCTCGATCGACCGGGCATACGGTTGGTCGTTGGCGCTGCTTCCGTTCATTGAGCAGGGGCCCGCTTATGATCGCATTATGGCCCAAGCCCGCCCCTCGGGTCCTGGCTTGCCCGAGCCTTGGCACACCGGCACTTCAACCTTTGAAGTTGAAGTCTGGAAGAAAGACATTCCGTCCTTCATTTGTCCGTCCGACATGCCGCCGAGCAATCGCGGCGAAAGCCCATCGCTGTTGACCTATAAGGTGTGCGTGGGCGACGACTATCACCAAAATCATTTCTGGGCCAATCAAAGCCGAGACAATCGCGGCATTTTCCAGATTCAGCGGTGGCGTGGCTTTAATGAAATCGTCGACGGCCTGTCGAACACCATTATGCTGGGTGAAGTCGCTGGCGGCGGTTCAGCGGACCAGATCATCGGCGGCGTTGCGCTCAGCATGCAGTCGTGGAATCCAGCGGCATGTGAAGCCCGCGTCGACCCGCTGACCCGTCGCTTGATCGCTCCAGTGCGTGAAGAGTTCCGCCCGACCAATGGTCGTGCATTTGACGGTCGCCCGTATTTTGCTGGCTTTGCCACCATGGTCGCGCCGAATGGCCCGTCCTGCCACTGGGGTGGTGTAGACGGCAATGAGCACATGGGCACTGCCGCCTCACGACATCCCGGCGGTGCGCAGGTGGCCTATGCCGATGGTTCGGTAGCGTTCATCTCCGAATCGATCGATGCAGGCAATCAAACCATCGACGACGTGGCCGATCCCGGCAGCCGGCAGTCGCCTTGGGGCGTCTGGGGCGCCAAGGGCTCGCGGAATGGCG
>CALELC010000430.1 GCA_937904535.1 uncultured Planctomycetaceae bacterium | reverse complement strand
CGACCAGCCGGTTTTCGCTCGCATCGTCGAAACGGACGAACATCGGAAACGAGTTAACCTCAAGAAACACCGGTTGCTCCCAACCTTGCATGCAGCGGAAGTCCAGGGCGCAGTAATCAAAGCCGATCCGCTGCACGAGCCGCAGGGCCGGAGCAAGCAACTCGGCCGGCGGTGCGATCTGCTCGACCTGCACGCGATCGTCCTCGCGATAATCGAGCGCAGCGCTTTGCAGATGAAAACAAAACGGCTGACCGCCGACCCAAAACAGCCGCAGGTTTTCGCCGCGTAGTCGGTTTTGCACAAACTGTGGCGCTAAACCCGCGAGCCTCTGGTCGTCGCGTTGCACGTCAGCGACCGCTTGTGTGTGGGCGCCACCGGAAAGTGGCTTGATCACATGCTGCTCGGGCAGCGGCATTGAAGCCAGCGGACTTAAGTCAGCCAGTACCAAAGTCTGCGGGATCGTCAGCCCGGCTTCCTGCGCCCAGCGGAGATTGCGGGACTTGTTATTGGCATCCGTTCCTGAGAGCCGGTTGAGCATCCGCAGCTGTGGCCAGGCGAGGCAGTAGGACTGCACGGTGTCAAACGCCGCTAAGTTCCGCGCTGGATCGCCCGCGAAGACGTTGTAGCGCAAGAACACCGCCGACGGCTGGAGCGACTCGCCGTCCAGGTCGATCGCTGGGGTATCGAAGTCCCAAGCGATCCGCAGTGCCATGGGACTGTCGGTGTCCCAGAAGCGATAGGGGAGGTTGCGCAGGTGCGCTTGATCGACGACTCGCTGGGTATTGGGATCCGAGTCGCCGCCGACGATCAATAACAACGGATCAGCCGAACGATCAGCCGTTACCACCGCTGCCAATTCCAACGACTACTGGACCGAGTGGGCGGTCGCCACGGCTGGCGGTATGGCGGTCGCGGACGGGGTTGGCCGGGACGCGTCTCCTCGCCAGTGGCGAGCGTGGTCGGCGGTCGCGGTGAGCCTTGCTCCTCGCCAACCGCGTAAGTCGTCACCTGCGGCGGAGTTTCTTCGCCGACGGCGCGTGTGGTCGGTCGCGGCGGTCCATCTTCCTCGCCGGTGGCAAAGGTGGTCACCTGCGGTGGCGAGGTTTCCTCACCCACGGCGTAAGTGGTCGCCCGGGGTGGCGAAGCTTCTTCACCGACGGCGTAAGTCGTGACCTGCGGCGGTGACGTCTCCTCGCCGACCGCATAGGTGGTGGCCTGTGGCGGGCGCGAACTTTCCTCGCCCGCCGCATGCGACGTCGGACGCGGACGCGAGCTTTCCTCACCTGCGGCGTGCGTGGTCGGACGCGAAGGCGAGGATTCTTCGCCGACTGCAAAGGTCGTAGCGTCCTGGGCGGCAGCCTGCGACTGACCCAGCAACTGATAGGCGGCAGCCGACGATAGCCCCAGCAACACCAACTGGCGCAGGAAATCGCGGCGACCGAGTTGGCCAGCGCGGAAGCGGGCTACCACTTGCGACAGCTCAAGTGGTTCGTTGGGAGCGGACATGTTTCGAGTTCCTCAGTGAAAAGCGGAGGAAGCAGCCACCGGAGAAGCGCCTCGGGCGGCCACCGGTCGTCTCCATCAGCAAGTCTATGCCGGACCAACTTCAGGACCAGTTGCATCGACCCACGGTTCACGGAAGCGGCAATCCGAATGCCGGAATGCTTCACTCTTCGGTTTCGAGCTCAATTCCGCCAACCATCGAGGCGGCCACGTTGTACAGAAATGCTCCCAGCACGCCGCCCAAGAAACCCATGAATCCGTAGGTGAGCGGGAGCATGATCACCGCTCCCAATCCGGTAATCACGCCTGCTGCGACGCCGTCGCCACCTCCAGCCACGATTCCAAAAACAGCAACCAGCGACAGGAACAACCCGGCCACCAAACCGATCAGCGCTTGAACCAGCGCCAGCACTTTCCCCGCCGAGAGCGGATCGATCCTGCGGATATGCGAACGCCGCGGCCGGTAAAATTCACCCTGCACGGGCGCGGATGTATAGGCCGGATCGTAGGGGTTGGCTGCTGACATGCTGAGTTCCTGAGGGCATCGGTAAAGACGAGCCGCAGGATATCAACGTGCGTAGAACTGGTACAGCATCAGGTAGACGAGCACCCCCGAGATTGAGACGTACATCCAGATCGGGTAGGCGTACCGTACCAGCCGTTTATGGGCGAGGATACGGCCTTTGGAAGCTAGGTACACAGCACGAATCGCTAGCACCGGCACCAGCATCGCCAACGGCAAGTGGGTCAGCAAAATGGCGAAGTAAGTAGTCCGAGCCGCCGGGGACACACCGTCTTCCACGCTCGGAAAGCGTTTGTTGAACTGGCCGGTGGTCTCATAGAGCGCCACCTTGTGCAGCAGGTAGAGCAGCAAAAACAGCCCACTTACGGCCAGTGCCGCCAACATGATCTGCTTGTGCTGCCGAGCCCGACCAGCTCGGATCTTGATCAGGCCAATGACCAACAACAGTGTGGCGACGGCATTGAGTGAAGCGGTCGCGTGCGGCAGATTGCTTGCCAAGAACTCCCACATGCTATGCCGCCTTGCCGAGTTGTTGACGGATATCGGCTTTCAGCTTTTCGTACTGCTTGGCTTCGGGCCAACTGTAATAGCCGACGATTTCGCCTTCGCTGTCGACCAGCACGAACTTCTCGCTGTGAAACTTCTCGTCGACAGCCATGCGGAATACCTCGGCACCGACCCGGCGGATGTAGAGCAATTCGCCGGTCATGAACAACCACTTGTCGGGATCGGCGTTGAACCGCGCCGCGTACTCGCGCAATGCCTCGGGGGTGTCCGTTGCGGGATCGACCGAAATCGAAACGAACCGCACTTCGGTTCCCGCAAACTCGCGTTGCAGTTCCTGCACCTTCTGATTCTGCTGCACGCAGATGCTCGGGCAGGTGCTGAAGAAGAAGCTGACGACGTACGGTTTGCCTTTCAAATCGTCGCTGCTGACCAACTGGCCGCTGCGTTCGGTCAGGGTGAAGTCGGTCATCCAGCCTTCGGGCGCCATCACCGGTTCGTCATTGCTGACCGCTTCGGCATCCAACGGCGCGTCGTTGCTGTAGACGATCTCTGGGCTTGGTTCTGCCGCCGGACGCGGGCGAACCTGACGCACGATCAGTCCTAAGGTGACACCCAGTAACAAGATCAGTGAGATGTGGAAGAAAGTACGCATCAGAGCACGGAAGGGATGGGAGGTAGGAAGATGCCGTGGAAATCGCAGCGCAACCAACCTGATTCTAGGCGATCAAGTCCGCGCGCCGACTTCCTCGCATCAGGTACCAAGCGAGCAACGAAGTGCCGATCATGAAGACCAACGCCACCGACCAACAGACCAGCGGTGATGGGGCGAAACCGCTGGCGGCAAAATCGACCGTCGGATAGAGCAACCGCCGCAGTTCCACCATGGGATACGTCAGCGGGTTAGCTCGCATGATCCCGCCGAGAATCATCTGTCCGACGCCTGCCTCGGCTCCAATCGGCGGGATCGGGAAAAACGATCCGCTGAGCAACCACATCGGCATCAGCCCGAGCATCATGATCGCGTGAAAACCCTGGGTGCTGTCCATCGGCCACGCCACGATCATGCCGAGCGAACACATCGCGATCGCCATCACGGCCAAGAGCACCAACACGCCTACGACCGACACCGAGAACGGCGCGGCACCAAACACATACACCAAGCCCAAGAACACGACTGCCTGCACCCAAGCAATCGCTGAGCCGCCGAGGACCTTGCCGGCCAGCACCGGCCAGCGCCCGACCGGCGCGACCAAGACTGCCTGCATGAAACCTTCGCGGCGATCTTCGATCACGGAAATCGTCGCGAAGATAGCGGTAAACAACACGATCAGCGCGATCGTGCCCGGCAGAAAGTACTCGATGAAGTTCTGCTCGCCGGCGCCGACAAACGAGCCTTGCAGGCCGGTACCAAACAGCAACCAGAACAGCAGTGGTTGGATGACGGCCGAGGTAACCCGGTTACGCTGACGAAAGAATCGCACCCATTCGCGTTTCGCCAGCATCCACGCAGCAGCGATCCCACTGGGGCGTGGGCTCGCGCCCGCTGCTCGCGGATTCGTCGGCGACGCTGTGGGCACAGACGGAATGACGCTCGGCGGCGGTGGAGTGATCGTGGACATGGCAACAGGACAGAGGGCAGGGGAGTAGCGAGCGGCGGACGGGAACCCGCCCAGTTCGTTGATGCGGTTAGTTGAAGCGGTAGCCGGTCTTCTCGATAAAAACGTCTTCCAAGCCGGGGCGGCCGACGGCGATCGACTGCACCTGGTCGCCCAGACGCTCAGCGATGCGGGGAACGAGCGCCGCCGCACCTTCGCAGCGGATACGGATCTGATTGGCGACCCGCTGCGGGGCCAAATGCAACTCGTCGCGGAGAATCGACTCCACCGCGTCCACATCGCCAGCTGATATTGTCAGCAGGCCATCGCCCATCTCGCTCCGCAAGCCGTGGGGCGTGCCTTCCGCGATGATCTGGCCTTGGAACATGATCGCCAAGTGATCGGCTTTGTCCGCTTCTTCCAGCAAGTGCGTGGTCAGTACGACGGTGATCCCGGCCGCGGTCATCGCGCGGAGCGAGTGCCACAGGTCGATCCGCGCTGCCGGATCCAGCCCCGTGCTCGGCTCATCCAGCAGCATCACGTCGGGCCGGTGCAGCATGCCTTTGGCTAGTTCAACCCGGCGTTTGAGACCACCGGAAAGCGTCTCGCACAAGTCATGACGACGATCGGTCAACTTCATCTGGCTGAGCACTTCGTCGCGCCGCACCTGCAGCGCCGCGCCGGTCAGTCCGTAGAGTGCGCCTTGGCAGGCGATGTTCTCGTCGACTGTCAATTTCTTGTCGAGGCTCGGCGACTGGAAGACGATCCCGATGCGGCCGCGGACGCCCAGCGGATCGGCTGCCACGTCGAGCCCGGCGACTGTGATGTTGCCGCGCTGCACCGGAACGAGCGTGCTGAGCAAGCGAAATAGCGTCGTCTTGCCGCTGCCGTTGGGCCCCAGCAACGCAAAGATCTCGCCGCGGTTGATCGTTAAGTCGACTCCGCGGAGCGCTTCGTGGTCGCCGTAGCGGTGATGCACTTGCTGGCAAACGATTGCCTGGCCGGCATCTGGGCGGTCAGTGGAGGTCTGGCCGGCAACGGCTGCGACGGCGTCGTGGCTCATCGTGGCCTCCACACGGTGGTTGGTTGCAGCGGTCAAAGGTAGGAATATCCAGGGAGGGTGAGCCTCAGCGGGATGCGGAGCGCAGTTCTGGCCCCAGCAGCCGGCCGGATCATCGTATTAGGAACCGAAAAATAAGGCGGCAAGGGTCAACAGCACCAGCGACCCCGGGAGCTGCAGCAGCGATGCTCGCAGCAGTCGCCGCGCGGTCAGGTCGTCACGACGCAGGGCAAACCGCACCGCTGCCGCCGTCATCGGGTAAGTCGCTAGCAGTAGTCCTGCAGCAAGCACCGCGGTGGCGAGCCACGATTGCGGCGTCAGAATGACGGCCAAGGCGAGCAGGCAAACGGTCAGCATGGCCATGCCAGCGACGCTTTGCCAGCCCGCACGGCGACCGGTCGGCTCCAGCGTCGTGGTCATCTGGAATCCAGCTTCACCGTACTGGCGACGACACAACCACGCGATCGCCATGAAGTGTGGATATTGCCAAGCGAACAACACGCCGACCAACAACCAGCCGCTGACATCGGTCAAGGAGCCACCTGCCGCGGTGTATCCAATCATAATCGGCAGCGCACCCGAGAGCGCGCCGACCGTCGTATTCCACTCCGAGCGTACCTTCAGCGGGGTGTAAATCGGCACATACACCAGCCAGGTCGCAACCGCCACCCACGCTGGAATCGGACCAAATGCAAACACCAGGTACGCCGTTCCGAGCACGCCGATCGCGAGTGAAAAACTGATCGACAGCAGCAGTCCCAGCCGGCCAGCAGGAATCGGCCGCCGCCGGGTGCGGTCCATCAACGCATCCACGCGGTATTCCCAGACCTGATTCATCGCTCCAGCGCTACCGGCCACCAGCGCGACCCCGATCATCAGGTGCAGCAGCATCCCGAGCGACACCGCTGGGCCAGCCGCCAGCAACGCCGCGACGACGGCCGTGATCAGGATCATCATCACGATCCGCGGCTTGGTCAGTTCCAACAGGTCAGCCAGCAGGCTGCTTGAGGTGGCGGTGTCCGCCAGGGCGGAAGGCTCAGCGCTGGACGCGTTGATCACCGAGTCTTCGCCGGACTCGCAAGCCCGATCGCCCAACGGCCCACCTGGGAGTGCGCTTGCGTGGATCGGCCCGGCGTCGGAGGAACCGGGCGGAGGTGCGACCATGACACTGACGCTCATGAAACTGCTTTATGAAGATTCGTAACGGATAGCTCAAAACCGCTGGTTCCACGACCGTCTGTCGCAGGAGCCTCGCTGCAGCCAGCCGCACGGTGGAGCTGGCGCCGGTTAAGGCGAAACCGCGATCGGGCGGCGCGTGTAACGTGCACGCAACAATCGCATCAGCAGATACACCGACGTGACCAGCACCATCGATCCGACAGCAACATGGCCCGTAATGATCAGTGACTGCCCGAACGCCTGGCTTTGGACCAAAAACGATGCGGTCTTCGGGCCGATCTGGACAAATCGCGGCACGCCATAGCGCGCCACCCAAGTCGCCAGGCCGAGCGAAATCTGCAACACCACAAAGGTTAACAGCAAGCAGGCCGGTATCGACAGGGTCAAATCGCCGCAGTTGCCCCGCTTTTCCTCTTCCGGCGGCACCGTCCCGTCCGCCGTTACAACCGCTGCTGCCGCTCCGCCACGCCACAATCGCCACCCGACCAGTGTGGCCAGTGCTAGTACAAGGAAGGCCGTGGCGATGTGAGTGTGCACCAAATGGGAGAAACCTGTCGGCGACGCTGTCGGCTGCAAATGCCGCAGCTGCGCCCCCAGCAACACCTGCAGGTAGCTGCAAGCGACCAACGTTGCCACGAAGGCGAGCAGCGGCTTGCTCGGGCGAAATCGGTTGGTCGCCAGTTCTTGCGCCCACCACCAGCGACTGGTGGCCACAACCAGCACCACGCCGAGTGAAAAAACCAGCGGCGCCGAGCACCCGTGCAGCATCGCCAGGGTGCGGTCGCTCAGCAACACCCGCGCACCGCCTAGCCCGCCCTGGGCGGTGACCGCAAGCAAAATCGCTACACTCAGCCACCGCACCCAACGCCGTGGCTCGGTTGTCCAGGCAAAGCCGACAGCGACGATCGATACGATCCCGACCAGCGCTCCCAGCAACCGGTGGCCGTGCTCGATAAACAGATCGAAGGGCCCAAACAGCCACGTCTGGTACGGATAGAGAAACAGGTTGTAGCCGTAAGTGCCTGGCCAGTCCGGAACCGCCATGCCGGCGTCATAAGTCGTGACCTGGCCGCCGACCCAAATCAGCGGCCAAATCAATGTGATGATGACGATTGCCCAGCGGTGCAGCCACCGCGCCGGTGGCACCGCCTCACTGGTAAGCGCAGGCGTGACCTGCGTTCCGGAGGATAAAGGGGTCGTCGCTTTGTCAGCGGATAGTTGGTCTGTCATCGTCGTTACTGAAGTGTTTTCCCACCGGCTAGCCGCTCGCCGATGATGCCGCCGAGGAGCGTGCCGCCGGCGCCGAACAGGAACAGCGGGATCACGCCGCCGTAGCCAAGCGCCCACATCAGCGCGGCTCCGCTCGCCAGGCCGGCGAGCGCTCCGAGCGATCGTGCTGCCTCGCGGCTCATCGTTGATCTTTTGCCGAAGTGACTGGGGCCGCCGCGACCTCATGCTGCTTCGGGTCGCTGGGCGTGGTACCTGCGAGCGACTGCACATAGGCAACCAGATCGCTCACTTGCTCGGCGGTCACGCCGCTGGGGCCAGCGGTTTCCTGCATCAATAGGCCCGGCATCGGAGTGCCATCGATGCCGACTACTAACCGGCGATAGAGCGTCGCTGCGTCGCCGCCGCCGCGAAACACGCCCCATTTGAGCGTGCGGGGCTGAACGGGACGCGGTCGCAACCCGCCAGCACGCAGCAGCGGTTTCAGCTCGCCACGATCCGCAGGGGCGATTCCGAGCCGTGTCGAATACTCTTTGGTCCAGTCGTCATAATCGAGTGTCAAACTCTCGCCATTGCCATCTTGGCCGTGACACGAGGCGCAGTTAGCGAGCGGGCCGTGGAACAGTTCGCGTCCCCGCTCGATCGCTGCTTGGTCGGCTGTGCCCACGCCGCCACTGGGCAGCGGCACAACCTGCTGATCGGCCTCGAGCCACTCCTGAACCACACCCGTTACGATTTCATGGATCGCCGCCGCGGTGGATGGCGAGGTTGGATCGCTCGTGGCCTCAAGGGTGAGGCGATCCTCCGGGGCTGGCGTTCCGTCGCCGTAGCCGAGTTCGCGGACCGCAAAATCGAGCAGCCGCCGTTCGCTTTCGCCACGAATCGATAGATAAATCACGTAATCGACCAATGCTTCGACGTCTTCCTCGGGCAACCGAGCAAACGATGGCATGCCGGTCCCGGGAATCCCACGGTGCAGCACTTTGGCCAGGTCGGCACGAGTCGGTTTGGCACCGCGTATCGTGCTTTTGAACTTAAAGGTGCCTGGGCGAAAGTCTCGCGGATAGGGATTTTGCATCGCTGCGGCCGGTCCCGTGCCGCTGCCTTCTACACCGTGACAGGCCACACACTGGGCGCGATACAGCCCGAACCGGACACCGACTTGGTCGCTCCACACAGGTCCGCTGGCCCGCTCAAGATGGTCGGCAGAAACGAGCTCGGCGGGAATCTCAGTCGGTAGAAGAGGCTCATCGGGAGTGCCAAAGAGTTGTTCCAGAACCGCTGCGACATCGGCGCCTGCAG
>CALELC010000429.1 GCA_937904535.1 uncultured Planctomycetaceae bacterium | reverse complement strand
CAATCCCAGCCCCAGTGACTGCATCGTTTGGCCTGCTGTGGTCGTGGCAAACAACCCAGCGACGATCAGCAGTTGGCCGAGCAACATCGCCGCCGCTCCCGAGATGAACCTGCCAAAGTCCTGACCACTCGAGTGCAAGAATGCCGCTCGGCTGCCGAGCAGGAGGCCCGCAGCGGGGGCCACTTGGCCAGCCAGCACCCCCAAGCACGCCCACAGCAGTCCGCCGGGCAAATAGACGAAACAAAACCCCGGCCGGACATCGATCGATGACAGACTCACGGTTTCGCCCAAGACGCGGCTCAGCAGAACATAAGCACCGATGAGAGCGGCTCCGGTGAGTGTCTGTGAACCAGTCCGCCCCGAGTACGCTTTCAGCCCCATGCCGATGGCTAAGGAAGTGAGAAACACAGCGGCCAGCGGAACTTGTCCGACGAGCAAGCCCAGCGGCGCTGCGTGCGCCAGCTCGCGTCTGTTCGGCTGAAGTCCGGACAGCGGCACGTCATCGAGCGCGGCCAGCCCGTCCCACAAACGCAGCCCGCCGACCGTCGCGCCGAGGACGCAGCAACCGATCATGGCTGGCGAGAACCGTACACCGGTCGAGAGGGCGACGGCGGCGAGTACGGACAACGCGGCCAGCAAAGCGATTTCCAGGTGACCAAACACGCACAGCATGAGCCCTAGCCACACCGTCGTATTGAGCGCGAACGCTTGCCGACTAGCTGCACGGCGGTCGCACGTCGCAGAACAGAGGGCTAGTCCACACAGCATCGCCAGCGTCATCGTGCCGATTTTTAGCCACGAACTTATGCTGCCGGAAAGCCGCGACGGCTGGTCGCTCGGCAGGTGCTGCGCAACTCCCAGGTGATCAGCAATGAGCGCTGCGAGTTGACTTTGTGGGATTTCCTGGGGAATGCCTGGCCCATGTTGGGCAGCGATGACCAGTGGCGTGTTCACGACTGCCGCTTCTGGTCCAGCGTGGCCGCCGAACGCAGTGTTGCCGTGGTCCGAGGTCACCATCAGGCCGGTATTGGGGGACAATGCGGTGTGGATGTCGCGGATGGCGCGATCGCAGCCACTTACCGCTGCTGCATGTTCGGCCGAAGTGACTCCAAAGTGATGAGCCGCCGCATCCACCCGCCCCAGATGCAGCACCACCAGCTGGTATTGTTTCGAGTCGAGCGCAACCAAAGCAGCTGCAGTCAGCCGCTCGTCCCGCCTGCCAAAGGTGGTGTCAAGTTCTGCTGCGGCGATCCACTGGCCATACAGATCGTTCCAGAGTTTGGGGCCCGCGACAAAGCAGCGTCCACCCTCTGCCGCGACGGCTTCTAGCACACCTCCGTGACGAGCAGCCCCGGAACCAAAGTCGCTCAAGAAGGAAATCGGCGGTGGGACGCTTCCGGTTGTGATCGTCGCGATTCCCGCGATGCTCGAAGGAATCAACGATTCGACCCGCGCGATCGCATGCCCGTATTGATCAGCGAGCTGGCTCAGATACGGCATCTGCTGCGTGTTAAAAGCTGTGTCCGCCCGCAGACCATCGATCACGATCAGCACCAGCCGGTTGTCGTTGCCATCGGTAACGCCCGTTTCGCCCCGAGGCGACGCCGTTCTGCTAGTGATGTTCACCGCCGGCTTGGCGGCGTGTCGCTCCTTCAGCAGCCATTCACCGTTGGCGCAGGCCAATACCAGCACCGACAACGCCACGACATTTGCGGCCAACCCCAGCCGATGAATCCGCCCGGCGCTCGGGCTGCAGCTCTCTTCGACAGTGAGGGCTTGGGTGAGTGATTTGAAGCAGTCACCGCGCGAGCTCCTCGAGCGATTCCAGTGAGCCAACACGTGATTCTCTTTGCGGGCGAGGACAACTTCGAGCAGCCGTCTTCAAAACCGCAAAGCCTGCGCCCATTCGAGAAACATTCAAAAGAGCATTGGTTAAAGCTAACCGCCGCAGCGCGAGGTCGCGAGCCGTTGTGGCTCGCAGCTGGGACAAGCGGCTGGCTTCGGCCTGACGAGCAGTACCGATCAGGTGCCCAGGCGGCGGTACATCACGTCGGTGCGAAGGACGTACTTGCGACCACGGTCGACGGGTTGACCTTTGTGGCGCAGGTGGTGGGTGAAACACAACGCCAGCCCTTGTTGTGGCGTGATGGTGACTTCTTCAATCGAGGTTTCTCCGCCCGCGAAGCCCTCATTGAGATAGATCATAAATGTCAGGTGACTGCGCTGGCCGTTTTGCCGTCGGTAGTAGCCGTCGGTGTGCCAATCGAACTGCTGGCCGATGTCATAACGGTAAAACCGCAGACGCTCGTTCACTCCACAAGCCTGCCAATCTTCGATTTGGGGAGGAACATAGTCACGGATCCGCATCCACAGGTCACTGGCACGTTCCAGGTCGTCAATCATCACCCGCGTGTTGTTGCGGAGGTCTTTCAGCATCCGAGGGCCGGACGCGGTGCTGACCGGCGCTTCCTCGAACCCGATCGCTTCGGCGAGTTGAATCTGAGCCTCGCATTCCTTGGGCGAGAAAAACTGAGAAACCGTAAAGATCTCGTCGTTGATGGGATTGAAGGTAGGCATCGGTGGTTGTTGGTTGTTTGCGGGGGTTATGGGTTTTCAGTTGGTGCTGGCTCGCTGGAAGCTGCGGGGGGCGACGAGCCGGTGCGGAGCATGGTGTTGTGAATGATGCTGTTGAGAAACACGCGGCGAATTGCGTCGTAACCGCGATCATTGGGGTCTTCAATGTTGCTGTAAAACCAATAGTGAGGATCCTCGGGCCGGTAGGTCGATCGCCAAAATTGTCGGCAGTGCGATCCGTGTCCGAGAAACGTTTCATACAGCGGGACGTGGTGAACATGGGCGTGAGCGGCGACCACTTCACGGATCGCCTCGTTATAGCGTGCGTGAATCGCTAGGCCGTCGTTCCAACGTGGTAGAAAAATGCTGGCTGCATCGCCGACGCCGTCGGTGGGATCATAGATGTCAGCCAAGTAGATTTCGCAGCCGCCGGGAAAGCGTTCGGTGACTCCTTGGATCATGCGCTGCAGTCGGTCGCGGAAGTTGGCGATCCAGGGTTCAGCTTGTTGCAGGGTCGCTCCATACATGGCTCCTTCGACCGGTGGTCGTCGGCCGTAGCTGTGGATCAGGTCGTTCCCGCCGGTGGTCATCACCACCAAGCCAAAGACTTCCTCGGGATACGTCGGCAGCCGCTCTTCGATCAGTGCTGCATGATCCAGCGAAGTGCTGCCGGAGACGGAGAGGTTTTCGCTTGCGAGGTTCGGTAGCACGGCCGAGAGGCAGCGGCCGCGCATGTCTTCCCATTCGTCCGCTGGATTGGTCAGCAGCCGCTGAAAGAAGCTGTGGTCAGGAGAATTGGCGCCTAGGCCGCGGGTGATGCTGTCGCCGATCCCGAGCAACAGCACGGGACGCTCAGTCCACGGCACGGCAAATGCATCCACTGCCACCGCTGGTCCGGCAGGGCCAGTTCCGACCGGGCGTTTCAAAAACAGTTCGATGTAGGCGGGGATGCTGAGACAGAGCAGGAGTCCGCCTACGATCAAACTGCGGCGAAGCCAGAGGTGACGGGAGAACGGCATGAGCGGGCCATTGGGGAAAAGTTGGGGCTGCTTAACTAACTTACCGCATCGGCGATTTCATCACCTGCAGTGGTTGGACAACATGACGATCTTCATCGGCTGCGCCGGGTGGAGTTTGCGAAAGGAGTTCGCTGCTGAGTTTCCCGGGGAAGGCTCACATCTGGAACGTTACGCGGGCCGATTCAATGGCGTCGAAATCAACTCCTCGTTTTACCGGCTGCATCGGCAGAGCACTTACCAGCGCTGGGCGGCATCGACGCCGCCGGGATTTGGCTTCGCGGTCAAAGTGCCAAAGCTGATTACCCATACGCAGCGGCTGGTGGACGTGCAGCCGCTGGTCGAGCAGTTTGCCTCTGAGATCGGTGGGCTGGGAGAGAAGCTGAGCGTCGTGCTCGTCCAATTGCCGCCGAGTTTGCAGTTTCGCGAAGCGATCGCAGAGCCCTTTTTTCACAACCTGCAAGCAGTGATTCCATGCCCGATCGTCTGCGAACCGCGACACCGAAGTTGGTTTGAGCCGGCGGCCGAGCAACTGCTGGTCGAGTGCGGCATCAGCCGAGTAGCAGCTGACCCCAGCGTCGTCCCCGAGGCCGCCGAACCTGGCGGTGATCTGCGGCGATGCTATGTGCGTTGGCATGGTTCGCCGCAGATATATTACTCCTCTTATGAGGACTCAACTTTGCGCACGCTGGCGGCACGCTTGCGAGCCATCGCCAGCCAGTCCGATCCGGTCTGGTGCATCTTCGACAACACGGCCGAAGGAGCAGCGACCAGCAATGCGCTGCAGTTATTGGAATGGCTTCGTGACGAGATTAGGGACGCTCAATAAATCTCCCAAAGATATCTCGATTGACGGCGTGGTTTTGGGGGTTGAAGTACGAGCCATGCGCACACTTGGGGTTGATGAGCCCTAAGAAACTCGAGCAGCCCACCGGGGCGCAATTGAGGAATTCCTCATCGACGGCATAGGGCTGACCTTTCAACAGGCCACCGACGACATCGCCGCGGGCATCGATGTTGATCCAGCGGCCGACGAGCCGCGGACGCCGACCATCGCGAGCGTTTGACAGCAAGTTGCGTTTGATTGTCGGAATCGACAGGGCGCTGCCGACGGTGAAGAAGTTGCGCACGCGTCCCGTCACGCTCGCGTCATCCAACTCCCGCAGCGCCTCATAGGCGACTACGGTTCCCCAACTGTGTCCGATGATTTCAAGCTGCACGCCCTGATTGAGCAGTGGTCGAACGACGGCATGAAACCGATCGAGCACCTGCCGCCGCAGATCGCGGTTGACGAGATAGCGGGAGAAGTCGTCGATGCAGTCGAATCCAGGCAGACCGCGTTCTTCGGCTGGGACCGCAACCCCTAAGTCCGCCGAGCGATCCGTTCCCTCCGCTTCGGCCATCTCGCGCAGCAAACGATCCTCGAGTGTGGCACGCAGCTGCTCGGCGACAGCTTCTGCCTCTTCGGTCTCCCTGGCCGCAAATGCGGCGACCGACCGGCTGTTGACGAGGTCGCTCCACAACACTTCGTGTCGGCTATCACCCTGGATGCCCTGGCCTAAGCTGGGAGTGAACGGAGCCATGGCTTGCCACCAGCCATCGGAGTAGCCGGCGTTATGTCTGCAGATCCCGTGCACATACACGACCGCACGTCTTCCGGTCGCTCGACCGCTGGAAAAGCTGCCGGGAAGTTCACGCCCGACCAAGTCGATGAGCTTGTTCAGCAGTTGCAGGCGGAGGCGTTCAGTGTCAGTACTGGTGGCCGTATCGAGCATGTCGGACAGCGAGTCGGCTAAATCCGATGGCCGCGTGCCAGTGGTTGAGGCGCCGGAATCCGGAGACGAACTCGTCGTGCTCCGTCGGTCATCCAAAAACCAACCAGAGATGGCGTCGGGTTCCAGTTGCGGAACTTGTGAGAAGCTTCCGCTCTGCATCGCTTGCTGAAGTTCCGCAACCAACCGGCTGTGCTCGATCTTGCCGCCTGCCCGGCGAACGGTTTCGCAGAGGTGATAGGTAAAGGCGCCGTTGAAATCATTGTTGATCTTCGCATCCGCGGCCGTCTGATCGTCACGGCAGGCGGCGAGCAGGACGTGGTTCATTTTGTCGGTGGCCTTACCCAGCGTTCGTGTTCGTCCGCGTGCGGCCCGCGCCGCCTGTGCCACAATCTCCGGCGGTGGCTGCACGAACCGCGCGATCACCTCGGCTTCCTGTTCATCCAGCGCTTCTTGAACGACTGAACGGACATCGCCGCCTGTCAGCGATCGCGTGCCAGATTGATGCGCGACGCTGCGGGCCACGCTGGCTTTCAAATCCACCCATGGCAATTCGGACTCCGGCACATCGCTGCCCGGGGGACGAATCTGGCGGGTGCCGGTGCCGCTGTGACAGTTGTCGAGCAGCACCGTCAGCTGCACGCCTTTGGGAAGTTTCTGCGTCCAGTCCCGCAATTGATCGTCCAGCAGATAGCTCTTCGGATCATTCCAATCCATGTCATACAGGCACAGCAGTTCGTCTCTACCGCCTTCGTCGTCACCATCGAGATCGACCGTGTAGGAGCCGTGTCCGGCAAAATGCAACACGACGCGGTCGCCGCGACCGACATCTTCGAACAGCCACTTCAGCTCTTGCTCAACTTTTTTTCCAGTCACTTGACGATCGGTCAGCTTGTGGATGCGGTTTTCGGCGAAGCCGAAAGTTTCGGTCAACAGTCGGTACATGTTGTTGACGTCATTCACGCAACCGCGCAGCGACGAGATGTACTTGTAGTTGTTGATGCCCAGCAGCAGCGCTTTGTCAGCCATGTGCGATTCTCCGGTGGAAAGCAGGAAGGCGGGGAGCGGGTGAACGGGACGACGATCGGCCAATCGTTTCGAAGTCGACGACCCAGCGGCGACGCTCAGGCTGCGTCGCAAAGTCCGGGGGGTATGATTATGCTATTCGGTGGGGCTGTCGGTTGCCAACTAAGGGATGGTCTCCGGCAACGATTCCTGCAGTTCTGCTGGCTATTCAGGCGAAAGCCCTGCGTGTGTGGTGAAGGCAAAGCAAACCATGACCCTTTCGGAAGAAGCGGAACTGCGGACACGAGTTGAGCAGGCTAGTGCCGACGAACTCGGGGCAATTTTGCGAGAGAGCTTTGACGCGAACCAAGCGGCGCTCCGCGATTTGCTCGGAACGTCCTGTCATAGCCGTCTGCTGGGGCTGGCCATGCGGTTTCGCTCCCGCGGTGACGAAGGGGGACGGCGCGGCAACGTGGTCGTCGTTCCGGGGTGGATGGGGTGTTCACTGTGCGAGTTCACCGCTGCGGGGCCGGTGCGAGTGTGGCTCGATCTGCCGCAGCTCGCCGCTGGTGCATTTTCGCGGTTGAAGCTTGAGCCCGACGGACGTAGTGCGGCTTATGATGTGCGTGCCAGTGGGATTTCAGCTTGCACCTACGGCGCCCTGCTGCTGACCCTGTCCCAGCACTGGAATGTGCACGCTTTCTGGTATGACTGGCGAAAAGGGTTTGACTTAGCCGCTGATGAGTTGGCAGGGCGCGCCGCCACGTGGTTCGGAGCGGATGAACCCTTTCACATCGTGGCACACTCAACCGGTGGGCTGGTCGCCCGCGCCTTTGTGCAGCGCCACCCGCGGCAATGGCAAGTGGGCGGTGGCCGTTCCCGTTTGATCATGCTCGGCACGCCGCAGCATGGTTCGTTCACCGCGTGCCAACTGCTGAGCGGGCTAGACCTAACGCTCCACAAATTGGCGGCTGCGCAGCAACAAGGCAGCGTCAACGAGATCACTGATGTGGTGCGCACATTTCCGAGCGTCTACTGCATGTTGCCCTCCTGCCTGCATGAGCCCGCCGCAGCCGCCTTATATGACGCAGAGAACTGGGGCGACGCATCGATTTCGCAATTGCATTTAGATCAGGCTAAGAAGTTTCACCAGTCGCTGGCGACCACGGTTGATCCTCAGCGGATGTTGCAGATTGTCGGCTGCCACCAACCAACGCTGGCGTCGATCGAAGATTACCAGCAGCTCGATCAGGAAGATGCCTACCGGCTGAGCACGCATGGCGATGGGTTGGTAACGCATGCGTTAGCCGAATTGTCGACCGCACAAGGCCAAGCGGTACCCACCTATTATGTCGATCAGCGCAACGCCAATCTGCCGCTTCACCCCGACGTGTTGCTCGCCGTCGGCGAATTGCTGGAGAGGGGAACTACCCAAACGCTGGCCAGCATTCCCCTGGGAGCGCGCGGCAAACGCGGTGGCCGTAGCACCACGCGACCGTCACGTGCCGAGCTGCACCGACATTGGCGAGCGGGAGTCGACTCAGGGCTGACGCGCCTGCGCAGTT
>CALELC010000428.1 GCA_937904535.1 uncultured Planctomycetaceae bacterium | reverse complement strand
TGAAAGCCTGGGGATAATTTCCGAGGGCTTCGCCGGTTGGGCCGGTTTCCTCAGCATACAAGCCGAGGTGGTTGGCATAAGTCAACATCTTCTCAAAGATAAACCGCGCTTCATCAAGGCGTCCCGAACGAGACAATGCTTCTACCAGCCAGAAGGTACACATGTTGAAGGTGCCTTCTTCACCAGCCAACCCATCATGGGCTGCTTTGCCAATGCCGTAGCGGTACACCAAGCTATCGGATACCAGCTCATCCATGATTCGATCGAGTGTACCGAGCATCCTTGGATCGGTTGGCGAGATAAAGAACACGAGCGGCATGATTAAGTTTGCCGCATCAACCGCTTCACTACCGTAGTGCTGCACAAAGGTTTGGTGGTCGGCGTGCCAGCCATCGGCCATGATCGATTCATAGACGCGGTCGCGTTCGGTAATAAACCTCGCGTGGTCCAGCGGCAGACTGTGCTTTTGCGCAAGTCGAATGGTACGATCCAGTGCCACCCAGCACTGTAGCTTCGAATAGACAAAGTGTTGTTTGCCGCCCCGTACCTCCCAAATCCCTTCGTCAGGCTGATTCCAATTGTCGATCAGCCATTCCATCATCGAACGGATGTGGCTCCAGGTATCGTACGAGATCCGATCTACGTATTTGTCATACAAGTAGATCGAGTCCATTACCTCCCCATAGATATCCAGTTGCAACTGTTCCGCGGCCCCGTTTCCGATCCTGACCGGTCGAGACCCCATGTAGCCGTCGAGATGGGGGAGCTCTTCTTCAGTCAAGTTGTGACGACCGTCGATTCCATACATGATTTGCAGCGGACCCGACTTCGCTCCTTCACTAAACCGCGCCGAGAGCCACTGCATGAACTGGCGAGCTTCGTCTTTGAACCCCAGCCTCAGAAAAGCATAAACCGTGAAGGCAGCGTCTCGAATCCAGGTGTAGCGGTAGTCCCAGTTGCGGACGCCGCCAATCTCTTCGGGCAAACTCGTGGTCGGGGCGGCAACAATTGCACCGGTCGGCGCGAAGGTCAGCAGTTTCAGCATCAGCGCGGACCGGTGCACCATCTCGCGCCAGCGTCCGTGGTAGGTGCAGTGGCTGAGCCAATTTCGCCAGTACGCAACGGTGCGATGGAGCGCTGCCTCGCCTTCCAGCCGAGCCTCAAACAGGCCGACCTGTCCCGTCTGTACCTGACGCAATATGAACGTCACGCTTTGGTTGGGCGCAAGCTCGAACTCGCAGAGCACGCCGTCGCCATCGACGTACAGTGGAAATCGACTGATCAGTGAAAACTTGAGATCCGCCGCTTCGAACACGGCTCCGCGAGGGTCGAGGGCGACAGTATGCGGGCGTCGACCAAAATCGAACGCCGGGCGGCATTCCAATCGAAACCGCAGCGACCCGCGAATGCCGCGGACCACACGCACAATTTGGTGCGTCTTGTTGCCGTTAACCGGGTCGTGGATCGGCATGAAGTCGACAACCTCACCGACCCCCTGCTCACTCAGAAAACGGGTCACCAACACATTGGTGTCAGGCAGGTACATCTGTTTGTGCCGCTGGACACCAGCCGGACAGATCGTCGAAATCTTAAAGAAGCCGCCGCGCTGAGAATCCAAAATGGAGGCGAAGACACTCGGGGAATCGAAATGCGGCAGGCAGCACCAGTCGATTGAGCCGTCCATCCCGACCAGGGCTACCGTATGCAGGTCGCCAATCACGCCGTACGACTCAATAGGCTTGTAACTCATCCGCCGCCTTTCCGTGCTCAGTTAGTGGTTTGCTGGCGATCGTCGCTTCCCCGTGCCATCATGGGTGGCAGGGCCGGTGCAGGCAAGTAGCAACGTCTTGGGGACGGCTCGCCAGTCGGGTGCGAGCCCCTGGTCCGGACTGCTTGGTTCGGGCGTCGTGCGGCGGCTTTTCCGGTCGTCCCGCGTGATCTATCTTGGCCGACTCCTTTCTGCACACCTCTCACGCCAGCGGCAACGCCATGACCGATTCGCAATTGTTAACTGCGTCCGAGTTTACTGAAAATCGCCGGCGGGTGACCCAGCGGATGCAGCCCCGCAGTCTGACGGTGGTCAACAACAACGATGTGCTGCCCACGAATGCCGACGGCACGTTTCTGCTGCATCCCAATGCCGACTTGTTCTATCTGACCGGGATCGAACAGGAAGAGACGATCGTGCTGCTGTTCCCCGATGCCCATGAGGAGAAGAACCGCGAGATCCTATTTTTGCGCGAGGCCTCTGAAGCGGTGCAGACGTGGGAAGGCCGTAAACTGAGCAAGGCCGAAGCGACTGAACTCTCGGGCATCAAACGAGTCGAATGGTTGTCAGCCTTTCCGGCCATCTTCCACGCACTGATGTGCGAGGTAGAAAATGTCTACCTCAATTCCAACGAGCACCCGCGGGCCAGCACGGTACTTGAGGACACTCGCGAAGCGCGTTTTGTACGTGACTGTCTGAACCGCTACCCGCTGCATCAATACCACCGGCTGGCGCGGATCATGCATGAGGTTCGCACCGTCAAATCATCTGCCGAGGTGGCCATGATTCGGCGCGCGTGCGAGATCACGCGGGATGGTTTCGCGCGGGTCGCTCAGTTTGTTCGCCCCGGCGTCAACGAATGCCAGGTGCAGGCTGAGTTCGCCCATGAGTTCTATTCGCGCGGGGCTAAGTTCGCCTACTCGCCGATCATTGCCTCGGGGATCAATGCTTGTGCGTTGCATTACATTCAGAACAACGCTCCCTGCAACGACGGCGACTTGTTGTTGCTCGATGTGGGCGCCGCCCGCGGGAACTACAACTCTGACATGACGCGGACCATTCCGGTCAGCGGCCGGTTTACTCCGCGGCAACGTCAGGTCTACGACGCAGTGCTGCGCGCCTACCGTGCCTGCGCCGCGGAACTGAAGCCGGGCCTGCTCGCGAAGGACTGGCGAAAGTTTGCACAGGAAACGATCGAGAAGGAGTTGGTGGACCTGAAGTTGCTCACCCTCGATCAGGTCAAGGCACAAGGTCCTGAGAAACAGGCGTTGGCGAAGTACTTCATGCACGGCGTTGGGCATTCGATCGGACTGGACGTCCATGACGTTCAACCCGTTGATGCTCCGATGGCGGCAGGTTGGGTGATGACCTGTGAACCCGCAATTTATGTGAAGGACGAAGGCTTCGGCATTCGCTTGGAAGACACGGTGCTGATTACCGAAACGGGCGCGGAAAGCCTAATGCACGACATCCCCATGGAAGCTGAGGCGGTCGAGGAACTGATGAATCGTCAGTCATGAAGAGTTTGGCATGGTAGGCTAGTGGTCAGGCCTCATGGGACCCCGAGGTCGGGACGCAGGCACAAGCGGCAAGCGTCCCGCATGCTGGGGGTGGCTTTGAGTTAGAATGAATCCGGTGGGTTTTTGACGCTGCGCACGGCATTTGAGGAGTGAGGGCGATGACTCAACGGCGACCGTGGAAATCCTCGTGGCGGTGGCTCGTCGGCGGCTTGAGCGGGTGGATGATCGGTTGGACGGCGGGCTGGGTGGTCGCAGACGATGATTCCGCAGCGGCTCAGCGAGATCAAGTTGCCCGTCTGGTTGAACAGCTCGACGCCTCACAGGCGGCACAGCGGAACGCCGCTGAAAAGCAACTGATCGAACTCGGAGAGCCGATCCGATCGTTGTTGCCGGCCGATTCGCCGGAGTTGTCCGCCGAAATTCGCCTGCGGCTTACGCGTATCCGGCAGCGACTGGGGCCGAGGCCGGAAACCGCGCAGCCAGCGGCCAGCAGCAGCGATGTTCGGCTGGCGGGGGCGGCAACCCTGGGTGCCGCCTTGGAGGCGATCAGTCGAGACTCCCGA
>CALELC010000427.1 GCA_937904535.1 uncultured Planctomycetaceae bacterium | reverse complement strand
CGCGTTCGCACACTGCTCGGACTTCACCGGCCGCTCCACACCCGTCGTCACCGCGGCAACTTGCCACCGTCGCCTCTCAGGACGTTCGCCGTCTGGCCACTGGAGCGATCGCCATCGTGACCTGGCTGGCCATGGCTGTGGCCGCCGTGTGCTGTACCGCGCAGCCGCCGACCAACAGCCCCACGCGAGCGAATCAAGCTCCGGCAGCGAACGCCAAACCTCCGGCAACGCGCCCACCAGCAGCCAGTTCTGGCCAGGCCAGCGGTGCTAGTCCAGCACAGGGGGCAGGAGTTCGCCCCGGAACTCCTGCCGGCGTTCGTCCAGCGGCGCCGCCGACCAAGACGCCGCGCACCGGCAATAAGAACTCGGCTGCCAAAGCCCCGGAAAGACCGGCGATGCGACCGCTTGAGCTGATCACCAAAGACCAAGTTAAGCTCCGCGCATTCTACTTTCCCTCGGACAAAGGCAAGGAAGCCATTCCGGTGATCGTGATGCACGAGTGGCAAGGGCAAGCCGGCCCCTACGCGCCTCTGGTGCAGGCGCTCTGGGATGCGGGCTGCGCCGTGATTGTCCCTGAGTTTCGCGGCCACGGCGGCAGCCGCGAACAGGAGTTTGCCGGTCGCGCCCGCGAGTTTGACGTTAACCGGATGGGCAAGGCCGACGTGCTCAACATGATCACCGGCGATCTCGAAGCGGTGAAGAAGTTTTTGGTGCAGGAAAACAACGCCCAGAAACTAAACCTCAACGCCCTGACGCTGATCGGTGTGCGCGAAGGAGCCATCCTGGCGGCGCACTGGGCCGTTCGCGATCTGAACTTCCCCAGCGTCGGCACCGTCAAGCAAGGACAAGACGTCAAAGCGATGGTGTTGATCTCGCCGGAGCGAATGCACAAAGGATTCACCCTCGACGAAACCCTTACGGATCGGAAATTGTGGCAATTGCCGTTTCTGATTGTCGTCGGCCAGTCGAGCCGCCAAGCAGAGGACACCGATCGCTTCCAAAAGCGACTAGAAACCCAGAAGAAACGGGCGACCCGCGGAGCTGCCGTCGGCCTGCAGTACGAACAAATTGCCACGTCGCTCGACGGTCATGCCCTGGTTACCGACGCGCCGGGCGTCATCGACAAAGTAAAGGAGTTCGTGGTGAGCGAAATGGTTAGCAAGTCGAGTCAGATTCCCTGGATCGAGCGACAGTAGCGTTTCATCAGCTAGGACGGCCGAGCACAAACGGGTACAGTACGGGCACGTTTGCCGGGCGATGGTGAGGAACCGTCGCCTGCTTGTATCTCTTGCCGCCATGCCCCTGTCTGTCCATGCGTCGCATCGGTTTTCTCGAAGGCTCTTCCGAGGCACAGCGGTTCTGTGACTATTTGATCAGTCAGCAGATCGACGCCACTGTGGAGGCCGAGAGCGATGGCTCGCAGCGGTACGCCATCTGGGTCAAAGATGAACAGGCTCTGGAGCTGGCACGCGAGGCGCTGCAGCTCTACCACACCAACCCGGCGGACAGTCGTTTCGAAGCGAGCAAGCAAGCCAGAGAGATCCGCGCGCAGCAGGCAGCGGAAAACCGCAAACGGCTGCAGAACCTGAAAAAGATGCCGCGGGGAAACCCCAATCCGCTTGCTGGCGGGCGGACCCCGCTGACGATCGCCACCATCGTGCTGTGCGTGCTCGTAGGCATCCTGTCGGGTTTCGGGAACCCGTCGATCGGCATCGATCGGACAGGTCGTGAGCGTCCCACCCTAGAAAGTCGCACCTATGACGCGTTGACGTTCGTCAATCGACATGATGTCAAACCGGGAACACGGCCTGCGGACGACCCGTTTGTGTCGATTCGCCGCGGCCAAATCTGGCGTTTGATCACGCCAGCCATCTTGCATGGAAATATTTCGCATTTAGCCATGAACATGATGGGGCTTTTCTTCCTCGGTACCGTTATCGAACGACTGCACGGGTCGCGTTGGTTGGCGCTCATGTTGTTAGGAACAGCGCTGGTCGCGAGCTTGGTGCAGGTATTTTGGCCAGCGTGGAATAACGGTGGCCCGTTGATGGTGGGATCATCGGGCGTGACCTATGGACTGTTCGGGTACATCTTGCTCCGACCGCAGTTTGACCCCTTCTATCCGGTGCGGTTGCCTCCGATGTTCCAAGCGATTGGAATCGGTTTTTTAATCATGGGCGTGATGATGATTGTCCCAGGAATCGCGAACGGAGCGCACGTGGGGGGCCTGGCCGCCGGGATGCTGTTCGCAGCCGTGGTGCCCGGCGGCTCGGGATCGCGGGGTAGCCGTTGACAGACCAGCCTTCGTTCAAAGGGGCGATGCTGGAGGTGCTGCGCGTCGCGCTGCCGCTGATGATCAGCACCGGCACGTTCTCACTCGTTTTGTTCGCAGACCGCACGCTCCTGCTGTGGTTTGAAGACGGTGCGCAGATGAGCGCCGCCATGGCGGCCGGCAATCTGTATTGGACACTGACCTGCCTGCCGATGGGAATCGCGTCGTTGACCGGTGCGATCGTCGCCCAGTACGTCGGCAGCGGACAAGAAGATCGGGTCGGCCGGTTTTTGTGGCAGGTAATCTGGTTCGCGCTGGCGATGTCGCCGCTGTTCCTGCTAATTGCCTGGCTGGCACCGTGGCTATTCCACGTCAGCGGGCAGCCGGCGGAGTTGGTTCCGTCCGAAGCGACCTATCTTCGGATCCTGATGATCGGCGCCGTGGGAACCCTAGTCTAAACCGGCCTCAGCGGGTTTTTCAGCGGCATCCAGCGGACACGGATCATCATGTGGGCCAGCGTCGCCACCGCCATCGTCAACATTGGCTTGGACGTGTGGTTCATTTTCGGTGGGCTAGGCATTCCCGCTTTGGGCATCGCTGGAGCCGGCTGGGCGACCGTGATCGCCTTTTGGTTCAAAGCGGTGATCTACGCTTCGATTCTGCTCAGCCCGATGTTCGATGCCCGTTTTCAGATCCGCCGCGGTCTGGGGTGGGAGCCCAAGCTGCTGCTCAAGCTGCTGTATTTTGGATTGCCGGCAGGACTGCAGTACTTTACTGAAGCGGGAATGTTCACCCTGATCGTGTTGCAGATCGGGCAGCTCGGCGACGTTCCCCTGCGAGCGACCACGATGGCGATCAACTTCAATATGATCGCCTTCATTCCGTTGGTCGGGGTCTCGATCGCAGCCTCCGTATTGGTCGGGCATCACCTCACCTCACGCGGTGCAGCCGGTGCCATCGTGGCCACGCGGGCGGCCATGGCGATCGCCATCGGCTATTCGTTGCTGTGGGCACCGTGGTACGTGTTCGGACCCGATGTGCTGCTGAGTTTCTACCGGATCGGTCAATCTGATCCGGAAACCATTAAGGCGATCGCGACGGCGCGGGTGTTGTTGCAGTTCGTGGCGGTCTACCTACTGTTTGACTCGGTACAAATCATCTTGACCGGAGCCCTGCGCGGAGCCGGCGATACCTGGTTTGTGCTCGGTTCGGCCATCGCGGCAACGATGTCCGCGATGCTCGTGGGCGTGACCGGTGTGCAGCTGGCGACGAACACCTTTGGCATTCAGCCGTTGCACTGGTGGTGGGCGATCATCACGCTGTGGGTGCTCTTGCTGGCCGCAGTGATGACCGCACGCTATCGCTCCGGACGTTGGCAGTCGATGCGCATGGTGTCGTAGCTGGTTCGCGCGGGCCACCACCGTGGGCATGACCGTGCGCAAAAAAAATCGCAGGCACCGAACCTGTGCCTGCGACAGAGCGAATGGCAGAAATCGATGGCTTACGCGTACTCGCGGTCCTTCACCAGGCCCGGCATCGGGATGGGATACTTGCCCTGGGCGTCGGCCTGCAGCGGGCTCGGCGAATCGAAGGTGAGCTTGTCGATTCCCGGAGCGAACTCATGCTGATGGTTCATCATCTGCTTGAGTGTGATGCGCTGACCGGTGTGCGCGGCCATGCGGCCCATCGAGGTCACGATACTGGCCATCGCGCCGCGCTCGACTTCGTTGTACGGCTGATCCTCACGAATGGCAGCGATGAGATCGTTCCATTCGAGTTGATAAGGATTCAGTTCGGGCTGCGGGAATGCCCACTGCAGCGCATCGCGGCTGATGTTTTGCCCGGTGTAGATCCGCGACTTCGCCGGCGTGTGCGAAGCGGTCGAAACCACCGCCAACCCCTTGCTGCCGTGAGCAAAGGTGGCGAACTCGGTCTTGCAACCCGGCATCGTGCGGCCATCGACGTAGAGCTTGGCACCGTCCTCAAAAGTGTACTCGATCGAGTAATGATCGAAGTTCTGGTCGACGGTATTGCCGCGGTAGTGCCGTCCGCCGCTGGCAATCGCTTCAACGGGCCAAGCGTTCTTCATCCAGCAAGCTTCATCGATGTTGTGGATCAAGAAGTCGCTGACAGCTCCGCCACTGAGCCACAGGAAGGCGTGGAAGTTGGCGATCTGATACAGCAGTTCGTTTTCACCTTCGGAGCGCGGTCCACAGGCGGCCGAACCGGTCGGGCCGGCCATCCGATAGGCGCGCAGCAGGTTCACCTCGCCGATCTCTCCATTCTGAATCCGATCAAACAGTTCTTGCCGCGCCTTGCAGTGACGGCACATCAGACCGACACCGACCTTCAGGTTCTTGGCAAGCGCCGTTTGGTTGAGTTCCAACAACCGGTTCGTCGTCGGCGCATCGACCGTCAACGGCTTCTCCATGAAGACGTTCAAACCTTTGTCGATCGCGTACTTGTAGTGCACCCAGCGGAAGGCGGGCGGCGTGGCCAGGATCACCACGTCGCCGGGACGCAAACAATCCATCGCCTGTTTGTAGCCATCAAAGCCAACGAATCGTCGCTCTGGCGGCACGTCGACTCGCGCGCTGACCCGATCCAGTCCGGCGAGCGTGTTGTACTTGTTGGTCACATTCTGCTCGACGACGTCAGCCATCGCGACCAGTTGAATCGGACCGTTGTCAACCGACAACGCGTCGACTGCGGCACCGGTCCCACGGCCGCCGCACCCCACCAGAGCGATCCGAATCGTGTTGTCTTCGGCAGCGTGAACCGATGGCAGACTCAGCGTCGAGGTCAGGCCACCCGCGGCAGCCAACACACTGCTATTGCGCAAGAAGTCGCGGCGGCTCGGGGCGGAAGGAGAGGAAACCTGATCACTGGGTGCCGCAGGAGCGGCAGAGGGGGTCGTGCGATGCATGGCGACAGCAAACCTCAAGCGAGAATGAGAAAGGTGGCGGGAGATCCGTGGCAGGTGTAGTGCAATGAGGGAAAATAATCAACCTTGTAAGGCCTACTAGGCTCTGATGGTGACCGTTTTCGGGTCAGCCGTCAAGTTTTTACTCATCGATCTGCGGCGGATCGGTCTTCTCCCACTTGCTTGCCTTCTCTTCCTCGCTCGGCTCGCGGAGCGGCCGAACGACTCGAAAACCGACGCTCAGCGCGTCGGTGTGGTACCAAATGCTCTGCGGAATCTGCGGATCCTGCTGTTTCCAGGATTCATCCGAGGCGATCCGGGCGGCGCTGCGCAGCTGCTCGGGGTCGTTGTCCCAGCCGCCGCCACGCACCACGCGCGGGTACAACGTCGTGGGAATTTCCAGTGGGTTGTCGGCGATCTTGCCCTGCCGCGTGGCATACACGTCTGGCTTGTACTGATCGAGCACCCACTCGGAGACATTGCCGTGCATGTCGTACAGCCCCCAAGGATTCGGCCGCTTCGTTCCGACTTCGGCATACTGGTCTTCGCTGTTGTCGAAGTACACGGCGTACTCCTCGAGCTCCGCCGGGTCGTCACCGAAGGAATAAGCGGTCGTCGTGCCCGCTCGGCAAGCATACTCCCACTCCGCTTCGGTCGGTAAGCGATAGTAGTGCCCCGTCTTGGCCGATAGCCACTTGCAGAACGACCGGGCCGCGTGCTGAGTCATGCAGATCGCAGGATACTTGCCCTTGCCGAAGCCAAAACTCATGTCCGTGTACGGTTCCGTGGGCCGGGTCAATCCGTCGACGATCAACTCCGCCGGTGTCGGCTGAACCCCAGCGAGATCGCGGCGAATGATGTCGATCCGCTCACCCCAAGTGTCATACAGGTCCCAGGTGACTTCGTACTTGCCCATCCAGAACGGTTCGATTCGGACCTCGTGCTGCGAGCCTTCGTCGTCATGACGGCCCGCTTCGCTCTCCGGGCTGCCCATGCGAAAGGTTCCGCCAGGGATCGGCACCATCTCGAGGACCGTCTCCGTATGAGCGAGCTTCTGCGTATATGGCCGCATCTCGGCCTCGACGGTCGCCGTATCGCTGAGATCAGCGTCTTCGGCAAACGCTCGCCCGCTAAGTGGCAAGCAAGGCAAGAGACAAACCCATGAGCAGGCCAACCAGAAACGCGGGCCAATAGGCAATCGAGAGAGCATGGCGAGATCAGTGCGGCGGGAATGACAAGACGTGAGACAGCAGCGATTGTATCGCCTGGTCGCCATGCTAGTCAGTCCGGGGCGGGACCGCGATGTCTGGCATCGCGACAGGCTTGCACAAGAGGCTCTTGTGATAAGCGGCCCGACCGCACTTGCGGCAGAGATAGCGGGCTGTCAGCACCTCGCGAGCAATCAGCTCCAGCGATTGCTGAACTTCGGACTTACTTAATTTACAGATTGTGGTATCGAGCTTGGCCATCCGACCTCGCAAATGTCAGGCAGAGAGATCCGACAAGACATCGGAGCGGTCGTGAACCTTGTTGTCAACTCGCTGGATGTTTGGCCGGGCCGCCTTGGAGCAAGACGGACAATTGAGTTTTCCGCAAGAATCATAGCACTCAGGAGCTAAGGGTGCGTTCTTGGCGATCATCAGTAGCATTGCACACGAAGCTGTGGCTCCCAGGGCGAGTGCCGTTACGATCAACATGACGTCTGAATCCTAGCAGTTCGTGTGGTGTCGGTCGGTGCAGGGAAGGCCTTCATTCCCAGCCCCAGGCATCCGCAACACTGTGTTCGTCACAGCCTTCAACCCAACGCGGATGCTTTCGCTGCCACGGAACTTGTGCAGATGGCGTTCCAAAGACCCCGCGATCAGCTACCCCTATGGGGATTGCGATCATAAGCCCCACGTGTGCAACGCTTTGGAAGTGGAGAAAAGGTCCGAATTGCCATTTTGAATCAGCTAGCATTTGCTGCAGGGGCACCGTTGGCGCGACCTGAAAGATCCACGCTGGTCCCATTGGGATCAAGCTGAGCCCTTTTGCACACACCCCAACTAGGTACAGCCAAACAGCTCTCTGCAGCCTAGAGGGGCGACGCTGCGACCGGCTGTCGCTGCCGTGGGCAGATTCTTTTCCCCAGCCCGAAAAACCAGCCCCGAGGTTAGGTCGGCGTGCTTGCAGCTATGACCGCAGCGAGCAGCTAAGTATGCTGGTCAGCACCTGCAAGCGATCGCGTCCGCTTGCAACCTGCCTTCCGGTAGCGGTTGCTCCTCGGCATCCGCCGCTGCCCCACCTTCCCTCTGCCCGCATGAGTGCCGTCGCATGACCATTTTCGGAATTCCCAACATGCCCTGTCTCTACCGGCTTGCCCCCGCTTTGTTCACTGTCCTGGCTTTGATCCTCGCCGCTTCTCCGTCGAGCAGAGCGCAATCGGCCGCCGCGGACTCGCCGCCGCTTGCCTGGTCGAGCGACGCCGAAGGCGTGTCGCTCCTGCGGGGCGAGGAAACGGTCCTCCGCTACATCTTTCGCAGCGGCAACAAGCCGGTGGTTTATCCCTTGACCGGCCCCAGCGGGCAGTCGATGACCCGCGACTTTCCGATGAAAGCTGCCCCTGAGGGTGGCTCGAAAGATCACATTCATCAGCGGTCGCTGTGGCTCACCCATGGTGAAGTCAATGACATCGACTTCTGGGCCGAAGGTGACAAATCGGGCGTGATCGAGCATCAGAGTGTCGACGAAGTGTCCATCGAGAATCAGGTCGCAACCCTGCGGACGACAGCTCACTGGCTTGGCGCCGACGGAAAACCGCTGTTGGTCGAGCGGCGGACGATGCGAATCGACGTCAGCGGCCCCTCGCGAATCGTCGACCTGAAAGCCGATCTCGAAGCTGTTAACGGCGATGTCCATTTTGGCGATACCAAAGAAGGTTCGTTTGGGATCCGCGTTCCCGACTCGATGGCCGTGACCAGCAAACAAGGCGGCACCATCGTCAATGATCAGGGGCAGAAGGACGAAGCCGCTTGGGCGCAGCCGGCGCGGTGGGTCGACTACTCCGGCCCCGTTGAAGGCGAAGTTGCGGGGATTTCGGTTCTGGAGCACCCGAGCAGCTTCGGTCATCCCTGCCGCTGGCACGTACGGACCTACGGCCTGTTCGCCGCCAACCCGTTTGGTGTCTTCCATTTTGTCGGCGGCGATAAGACGGAAGGACACACGCTCAAAGCCGGCGACCGTCTTCATTTCTACTATCGGGTGATCCTGCACAATGGTCCCGCTCAGCCTGATCAGATTCAGCGGCAATGGGACACTTTCGCAGCTAGCGAATCTTGAAAAATCTAATCGCCTGAATTCGGCTCGCGCCGGCCCCTCCGCTGGCCGGCGCCTCGCTTGCGCCATACACCGAAGCTCCACAGCGGCAACTGCTTACGCCGCTTCCATTTGGGTGCCCTCAGCTGCCGCTCGCTAGAGGCCTGCGCCGCTCCGCTTCGCTAAGCCTCGGCTGGGACCCTAGTTAAAGTAGCGAAGCGGCAACAATTGACTATTGCTAGCATTACGGATAGACTTCCGCTGACGCCATATCTAGTGCTATCGAATCACGCAGGCCACTAGGTATAGTAAATCAACCTGGCGAACAACGCATTCAGCGGCGGCGGCTGACCTAATAAAAGTGCGGTTGATTTCTGCCCGTGCGGGCTTCGGCGCTGATATACTTATGTTCACAGTCGTGCACTGCATCATTGTTCCCGACTCCCCCTAGAAAGTCCGGTTTCTAGCGGGGACTTGCCAACGGAGGGGGGAGGATGCCTGCATGAAACCTTTTTGGAGCTCCCGTAATCATGGCCACTGCAGTCAGCTCATCACCTGTTGTCTCATCTGTCGATCCTGGAGTTTGTGAGCAACAGCATGGGGTTGAGTATGCCCGTGAGCGGTTTGACGATTCGCAGCGCCGCGGCGCAGCGGGGTTGAAGGTTGCCGCAAACTTCTGTCCTGAGAATGCGGAGAGCCCGTTTGACACCGTGAGCTGGGAGCTGCGGAGCGCGGCGATCAAAGACGAGTCGGGCAAGGTGCTGTTCGAGCAAACCGACTGCGAAGTCCCCGCCAGTTGGTCACAACTGGCCGCCAATGTTGTGGTCAGCAAGTACTTTTATGGCGACCCGCGGAATCCTGCTGAACGCGAGCGGAGCGTCCGGCAGTTGATCCACCGCGTGACCCGTACGATCACGGACTGGGGTCTGGCCGATGGTTATTTTGATTCGCCCGAAGATGGTGAGCGGTTCTATCGCGATCTGACTTGGTTGTGTTTGCACCAGCACGGTTCGTTCAACAGCCCGGTGTGGTTCAACGTTGGCCTGTACCACCAGTACGGCATTTCGGGAGCGAAGTGCAATTGGCACTGGGACCGGACGAGCGATCAAATCGTCCAGCCCGAGAATCCGTATGAGTATCCGCAGGCGTCGGCGTGCTTTATTCAGCAGGTCGGCGACAACATGGAAGACATCATGCGGCTGGCCTGCTCCGAGGCGATGCTGTTCAAGTTTGGCAGCGGTACCGGCACCGACCTATCGACGATCCGCAGCCAGCGTGAAAAACTCTCCGGCGGTGGCACCCCCAGCGGTCCGCTGTCATTCATGAAGGTCTATGACTCGATCGCTGGCGTGATCAAGAGCGGCGGCAAGACTCGCCGCGCCGCGAAGATGCAGTCGCTCAAGGTCTGGCACCCCGATATTCTCGAGTTCATTCAGTGCAAGTGGAGTGAGGAGAAGAAGGCACACGCGCTGATCCGCGAAGGGTACGAATCGAACTTCAACGGTGAAGCCTACAGCAGTGTCTGCTTCCAAAACGCCAATCTCTCGGTGCGCGTCACCGACGACTTCATGCAAGCCGTTCGCGAGGGCGGGCGTTGGCAGACACGCTGGGTCAGCGACAAAGCCTCCGGCGCCCCGCCGGAATACGATGCCCGCGAGTTGCTGGGCCAGATGGCCGAGTGCGCTTGGCACTGCGGCGACCCC